>DATDSK010000294.1:0-2646 GCA_035291325.1 Bdellovibrionota bacterium
TTCTTCAAGCTGTTCCGCCGAAGGATCTTTTCCCATCAGGTATCCGGTCCGGAGGCCTTGCTGAAGACCATCGACACAGCCGAGGTACTTTCCTTCGTTCTGCGAATAGCGTTCGGCCATATACCGAGCCGCTCCGACCCCTTGCTGGCAAGCCTTGTACGCGTTCAGGTCCTCGGCGCCGGTGCGGGGATCGAGCTCCATTTTTTTGCAAATGATTGGCGATACATTCGCCGGAGGCTGATAAATGACGCCGAGGTCGATGCCGTCGATCGACGAGCGGTAACCATCCCCCGCCGAAGCGGGATCCCGATTCGCTTCGGGATCTTTTTGCATTCCCGTATGGGAGCACCCAAAGAGGGCCACGCCGGCCGTCAAGAGTGCAATCTTGGCAAGTTTCTTCATTGTTCCTCCGTTTAATATGTTCGTGCCGTTCTCAATTGAATGGTCACGGTTTCGACAAGTGGCTCTCCATATTCTTTCGACGTGGTGGCGGACGAGGTGGCCGACGACGGTGCTGCCACGCCATTTTTCACCAGGAACTGCATGACTTTTTCGGCATGTTTCCTGACTTCTTCCAGATCCGAGCGCAGGTCCAGGTTGACGCGATTGACCCAGTCTTTCGCATTGAGTTCCTGCGGGAAAAGCAATTCTGAATTTTCGACTTCGCACACTTTCTCCGTTTGAGGCGAGTCCGCCAGATTGTCCGGGGTTTGAATCGCCTCGGGAATATAGAAAAACCGGATCAATCTTCTGATTGCGGGAATCTGATTCCAGGAACTCGTGATCATGTTGCCGTAAGTCCAGTTCACGAAATCCGCGCAGGTTCCCAGCCTGCTGTAAAGGATGCGGGCGTCCGCACGGTTGAGCGCGTGCTCCCGTCGTTCTCTTTCGATGTCGAAGCGTTCGCCCCTCACCCTGAACACCGAGTATTTCGATCGATAGGTAAAGTATTCGGGGTGTTCCTTGTTCATAATCATGAACATCGGCTTGCGGTCTTCTTTGGGTTTGCCCAACATGAAATACCAGGGGTAATAGCTGATAGTCTCAATGTTGTTATAGTTCTCGATCCGCGAAATCAGCTCCGAATGACGGTAGTTCAACAGCTGATCCCCGCCCTTCAGTGATTCAAGCCGGTTGATCATCTTCATGATGCCCGAGCTGAAGTCATTCTCGGTGCTTCCATCAATGAGGAGGGCTTTGCGCAAAATAATATTTCCGGGGGCCGAGAGCATCCCGCAGACCTGGTTGGCGGTTCTGAAGGTGAGCGCGGTCGTCCGAACCGGAAATGCCGACGTAAATTTCTCGGCAGGGATTTTTAGATCACGTTCGGTCTGGTAATGCGTGAGGAGGGGGACGGCCGCATCGCGCATGAGCCTGAGTCTTTCGTCCAGGCTGCTTGGCAGCGCTTTGAAGAGCGGTGATTTGGTCCACTCCGTCCAGAGCTCGAGGGAGGAGTGAAAAAAGTCATCCAACTCGGCGCCGCTCAGGTTCTCGGAACGTTTGGTGTGCTTCCTGATCGTTTTGACATGGTTCGCGATTTGGGCGCGCAGATCGAGAATAGCCAGTTCTTTGGGGGTCCTCGCCTTGAGTGCGCCTGTTTCGTCGGTTTGTTCGATGTTGCTGACGTCGAAGGTGAGTCGATCCAGTTCCTTTTCGAAATTCTTCGCTGTTCTGTACAAGTCCCGCCAAAGCGATTCTGAATCGGCGGTCTCGGCGTTCGCGGGCGTTCGTCCGCTCATGCCCGTGGGCAAGCTCACGAGGAAGGGTAGGCAGAAAAACAGGATTAACACGTAACTTCGCTTCATGGGTTACCGGCTGTACTGCAGATAGAGTGCCGCTACTCGCGGGGCTGGGATTACGGGTAATTTCATAGAGCTACGATCCGAAGGCTGAAATGTTTGCTGTCAAAAGATTAGACGAATGCCTAGTCGGAATCTCCCGCTACGGGCACTCCGGCCTTTCAGTTGAAGGCCGGCTTTCGGTGAAATCTCAATCGCAATTTCCTGGGCTTTTTAGGTTGTGGTGCTCGAAATCCAGGAGGGTTGCCGTTTGGCGTGGTTCGGGGAAAACCGCTAGCGGGGGGGATTACTCGGGGGAATGAGTTGAAATCGCGCGTGCGGCGGAAGAGCCGAATCACGCGCCTGATACTCTCGCTCAATCTCTCAGATATAGATTCATCAGCGCACTCCCGTACGTTTGAATCGCGGCATGAACATTGTGACATTGACATCGAAGCGTCAGGTTATCGAGCGTATGCTTGCCTCCCAAGGCAAAGTCCTTCAGATGATGGATTTGTAAAAGATGTTTCGAATCGCAGCGCACCCCGGTTTCCTTATTGATGAAAGTGCATTGCTCCCGGTCTCGCTTCCATACGGCGCTTCTCAGCTTTTGAGGAATATGCCGGGTCCGATTTTTAACTCTCTTTATTGACTCCGCCGGCGGAGTGGCGGCGCACTTTTCCGCCGAGGTCTCTTCGGGCCTCAGCTCGCCCTTTTGTTCGGGCGCCGCATCCGCCTTCTGTTCGGGATCCAAGCGCTTCAGCGCCATATCCGCGAGCATCTCAATCAGTTCGGAGTAGGAAGGGTTCGGATTGCGATGAGAAAGGAGAGCCTTCAGTTTCTCGATCTTGGCGAGGAGTGTCTCTTC
>DATDSK010000295.1:0-5038 GCA_035291325.1 Bdellovibrionota bacterium
AGCTCCGACCCGAACGTCGTCCTCGATCACGCATCGGGCCCCGACCTGAACACCAGGACCGAGTTCGGCAGTTTTGGAAACGACCGCCGTCGGGTGGATCTGTGGCTCCGGTCCGGCCGTCCCTGGAAGGTGTGCCACGGACGAAAGCTCCGCCGCGAATTTTTCGGAGAGAATGGCCATCGCGAGGTAGGGATCTGCACACGCGATTACCGCCGATGTTTTCCAAAACGGCAACCCGGCAGCCTGCAGGGGTTTTACGAAAGCCTCTCCGGTAATCAGGATTCCGGGGCGCGCCGTCGGGAGCTCCCGCTCGTAATACCGCGAGAAGAAGAAGCCCAAATCAGAATTCTTGGCCCCCAGAAGAGGGCTCGGCCGATCCACCCGAATCCGTTCCGACGCACTGCCCAGTTCGGTCGCGTTTACAAGTCTGCCGCCAGTCCAATGAACGACTTCAGAAACCGAAAACGACATTGCTCAGGACTTCGGCTGCTTATTGTAGCTCGAGATGACGTCGCCGGTCAGGTCGTCTTTATCCATCGAATACAGAACAGTGTTTTCATTCTTTTCGAGGACAACCGTATAACCGCGCTGTTTCGCGAGGTCGCCGATGACTGTCCGCAACCGATTGATGATCGGACGGGTCAGCTCCTGCTCCTTCTGCTGAATCTCGGCTTGCGAACGGGCCGTCAGCTCCTGGAATTTCATGATCCGTTCCTGGATTTCGCCCTGCTTCTTCGCACGAGCTTCGTCGCTCATGACGAGCGACTGTTTCTTGTACTCGTCGCCCATCTTCTTGATGCTGGCCTCTTCGCTTTGAAGCTCTTTCTTCTTCACGTTAAATTCTTTTTCAAGCTGGGCCTTGGCGGTCTTTCCGGCTTCGACGGTTTGCAAAGCCTTCTGCATATCGACAACGCCGATCTTGATGTCTTCAGCGAACGAAAGGGAAGCACCACTCAATAAAGCGGTGAATCCAAAAACAACGACTGTGATGAAAGCGGGACTTCGCATTGAAAAAACCTCCTAAAGGAAAGGCAAAGAAGCCGGAATGGCCTGCAAATTTCTAGCAGGAGAAAAACACATTCGGCCGCCGAATTCAACAAGGGAACGGAGCCGACTCACGACGCACCTGCTTCGGGAAACGTCAAAATGGCGGTCCAATGAAGAAATTGAATACGGGGCTCTGTTCTCCGGGTTTCTGCGCGATCGGGAAGCCCCACTCAAAACGAAGCGGCCCGATGGGCGAAAACCAGCGGATCCCGAAACCCCAATCAGATCTCAGGACGAAGTCACCGGACCTGGGGAACGATTCCCACGTATTACCGATATCGTAAAACACGACCCACTTCAGTCCGGCATCCCGGATCAGAGGATATTCAAGTTCAAAGAGAGAGAATGCTTCGAAAGTTCCGCCGACCGGTTTGAGCACATTTCGAGAGTCCGTCGTTACCGGTCCGAGCAGGAAAACATTATAACCCTTCAGGCTGTTCGGGCCGCCCAGGTAAAACCGCTCGGACGGCGGAATCTGCCTGTCGCCAATTCCCGAAATATGACCGGTTTCAGCGCTCGTCCGGAAGACCAGATCTCCGATAAGCCGCTTGTAATAGCGGTTATTCAACACCCATTTCACGAATTTCTTGTCGCCGCCCAATCCAGCCGTTTCGATCGACGCGCTCTGATAATTCCCGGCCGTCGTTTCAAAACGGTTATTTCTCTTGTCGCGAACAACGCTCCAAACGACACTCGACAAAACTCCGCTGTCGGCCGATGCACGCTGCAGGTCGAAATCGGTGGTGTTGGTCGGCTCGATCTGGAGCCCCTCGTTCTTGTACGTGATGTATGCGTTCACGTACTCGGCAATCGGGTACCCGAAGCGCACGTCAAAGCCCAGCTTACGGGTGAGATACTGGTTGGGGATGGGCAAATTAACGTAATAAAGATCATAGCCGATCGACCAGCGCGTATCGAACGCGTAGGGATCAGTGAAACCGAGATTAAAACTTTTCGAAAGGCGATCTGCGGCCCATTGCGCCGCAAGGCTGATCGTCTGACCTCGTCCGAGAAAATTGATTTCGGCGACGGTGGTCGTGAAAAAGAACTTCTGGATACTGCCGTAACCCGCGCCCAACGTGATCGTTCCCGTCGAACGCTCCTTGATGGAAATCTCGACATTCAGAATATCGGGTTTCCCCTTGGGGGTAATCGTGTTGAAGATCACCTCGCCGGGCGCAAAGAACCCAAGTCGCTCGACGTTTTCACGCGATTGCCGCAGCTTGGTCCCGCTGTACAGCTCTCCTTCATGTATCTTCAGCTCGCGGCGGATGACCTTATCGTGAGTTTTGCTGTTTCCTATGACGTTGATTTCGCCGAAGTGAACGAGATTGCCCTTCTCAAAACTGTAGTCGATATCCACGGCCCGCGTATCGTCGTGGATATTCATTTTCGGGACAACATTCACGAAAGCGTACCCAAGGTCCTGATATTTCTCGGTGAGACGCTGTATGTCAGCATTTCGCTTTGAAATGCTGAACGTTTCTTCGCGAGTCAACGTGAGCTCGGCTGCGAGGTCCTCTTTCGGAAAAAGGAGATCTCCGCTGAAATCGAGGGCGCCCATATTGTACTGCTCGCCCTCTTCCATGTAGATCGAAATATAGAGCCAGCGCTTGTCGTCGCTCACTGTAACGACTGGATTTTCGTAACGGAATTTCACGTAACCGTTATCGAGATACCAATAGGTAAGCCGCTGCAGATCCTGCTTGAAAGCGGACTCCTTAAAATTTCCGGAACCGCTCAAGAAGGAAAAAAATCCCCCTTCACGGGTTTCCTGAAAAACGGATTTCAACTGCTCGTCTGTGTACTTGCGATTATTCAGGAACGTGATCTTCTTGATCTGCACCTTGTCGTAATCGTTGATGCGGTAAACAAGTTCCACCTGATCCGGCTTCGTTTGCCTGACATTGAAGTTTACCTTCGCGAGATAGAAGCCCTTTTCCTCATAGTGCTTCTGGATGAGCGCGACATCCTCTCTGACTTTATTGGCGTCGAGAATCGACCATTCTTTGACTTTGACGACATCCCGCAAATCGCTCGTACTGATCCGTTCATTGCCCTCAAAATCCACTTTGGAAATGACGGGTCGTTCACGAACGAGATAAGTCAGGCTCACCTTGGCTGGATCAGGCGACTGTGCCTGGACTTCAATATCGTCGAAAAAGCCCATTGCGAAGAGCGCTTGTATGTCGGAGCGCACCTGATCCGACGAAAGAGGCTGTCCCGGCTTCGTGACCAGCTTCGCGAGCACCGCTTCTTTTTCAATTCGTTTGAGCCCTTTGAACTGGATATCCGTGACAATCCTGCCCGCGAAGGCGCCCGAATCGGCGGCGGCAGCGAGGAACGCCCAACCCAGGCACAAAGCGCTGAACGCAAAGCCGAAAAAAGTCAGAATTCGCAAACAACAATGACGGGATAGCCGACTGCACATCACAAGCCCTACATGTAGGGGCAGCACATCCGACTGTCAAACTCTAATTTACGAACCCGCCATCTTTCATCACGAGGACGCGGTGCATCCTTTGCGCGAGTTCCTGGTCATGTGTGACAAGGAGGATCGAAACCCCCGTTGCCTGATTCAGGCGCACCAGGAGATCCATGATCGTAGCGCGATTGGCTGAATCAAGGTTCCCGGTCAATTCATCGGCGAGCAGAAGTTTCGGCCTGAGAATCACAGCGCGCGCAACGGCGACCCGTTGCTGCTCACCGCCGGAGAGTTCGTTTGGCCGATGCTCGAGGCGATGCCCTAAACCGACGAAATTCAGCAAATCTCTCGCTTGTTTTTCGCTTGCTCCGCGGGCGTGTCCGGCAATGAGCGCCGGCATCATGACATTCTCCAAAGCCGAAAACTCCGGCAGAAGGTAATGAAACTGAAAAACGAAGCCGAGCGTCTTGTTCCTGAATGCGGAAAGCGCTTTTTCCGAATACCGAAACAGATCCTCCTGCCTGGGTCCAAAAAGAACCCGTCCCGCGCTGGGCGGTTCCAACGTACCCAGAATATGCAACAGAGTGCTCTTGCCCACACCGGATGCGCCGATGATCGCGACCATCTCTCCGGCCTGGATCGAAAAATCGATGCCGCGGATAACGGGGATCTCCGACTTTCCTTTGAAGAAAGATTTGCGGATTCCCTCGGCCTTCAAAAGGGGCAATCCCGAACCGAAATTACTCATATCGTAAACCCTCCAATGGTGAGCGCCGGGAGACTTTCCACGCGGGATATACCGTGGCCAGAAAAGAAATGAGCATAGCCGTCAGCGCGATCAGGCCGACTTCACGCCAGTGCACGACTACCGGGAGAAATCCGATGTAGTAGATATCGGGGGGCAGGTCGATCCAGTGCGTCTTTTCCAATACAACATTAATCAAGAGACCGAACACGATACCGAAGGCAGTGCCCACGAAGCCCATTCCGAGCCCGATGAGGCAGAACAACTGAAAGCTCTGGATGGGTTGAAAACCCATCGCTTTGAGAATGGCGATTTCCCGGGTTTTATCGTGAATCATCATCATGAGCGTGCTGACGACATTAAAAGCGGCAACGAGGACAATGGCCGTCAGGATAATTGCAATGACCGCTTTTTCCAGTTTAATCGCGTAAAACAAATTCCGATTCAGCTGAGACCAATCTTTCGAACGAAAAGGATACCCGAACGCGTCAGCCAGCTGATCCGAGGCTTTTCGGGAATTCGCGTTCGGAGCCAGCTTAATCTTGAAGGACGTCACCCGCCCGGGCTGTTCAAGAAATCTCTGTACCTGCCAGAGCGGGGTGAACAGGTATTTCGAGTCGTACTCGTACATACCCATTTTGATAATCCCGACGACGCGCATGTCGGTCGCCTTCGGGGACCCCAGTGAACCCTGATCACCCGCATCGCTCGACCCGGTAAATGGAAATATGAGGCGAACCACGCTGCCCTCGGTTGCGCCGAGTCGCTCGGCCAGGGCTGACCCGAGGGTCACCTCATCGGGAGCTTCGGCCAGACGTCCC
>DATDSK010000296.1:0-8697 GCA_035291325.1 Bdellovibrionota bacterium
GATCGCGTATTCCATCAAAAGGTCCCAGCCGATGATCCAGGCGATCAGTTCCCCGAAGGACGCGTAGGCATAGGTGTAAGCTGAACCCGCTACCGGGATTCGCGATGAAAATTCAGCGTAGCAGAGGGCTGAAAAGCCGCAAGCGATCGCGGTGAAGATGAAAAGGAAGACGACGGCGGGACCGCCGGCGAATGCCGCGTTTCCGATCGTGGAAAAGATTCCCGCCCCGATAATGGCCGCGATGCCGAAGGCGGTGAGATCAAGGGAGTTTAGCTCCTTGCGGAGTCCTGAAGAATGAGCTTCGCTGAAGCCGGCGGCGGCATCGTTCTGGATCTGTTCGATCGTTTTCTTTCGGAAAAGCCTCGATAGGGTGGAGTTCATATCCACACAGTGTAGTAGAGGCCTTATTCTCTGACAATTGAAAGTGTTACTGCAAAAACGGAAGAAAGACCCTGTAAAAAATGTAGGAGACAAACGCCGAGGCCGGAATGGTCAGCAGCCACGCCCAGATGATCCGGTAAGCAATCCCCCAGTTCACGGCCGAGAGCCGTCGCGAGAGGCCGACGCCGAGAATGGACGAGGTGATGACATGCGTGGTGCTTGTCGGCATCCCGAAAGCAGCCGCTCCCAGGATCACCCCGGCTGAGGCAGTTTCAACGGAAAATCCATGCACCGGTTGTAACTTTACAAAGTCCCGGCCGACGGTCTTGATAATACGCCAGCCGCCCGCTGCCGTACCGAGGGCCATCGTGATCGCGCAGGCGAGTTTGACCCAGGTTGGGACGGAAAAAGTCGCGATCGCGCCGTAGCTCAGGAGGGCCATCGTGATCACGCCCATCGACTTTTGCGCATCAGCGGTGCCATGGGAAAACGCCATGAAACCGGCCGAGACGATCTGAAGCCGGCGAAAGCCCTTGTTCAGGGTGTATGGGGAATGATCTCGAAATATCCGGGTGATCAGGACCATGAAAATGAATCCGAGCAGCGTGCCCAGAATCGGGGAAAGGACAAGTGAAAGGAAAATGTGGCGAAGGCCGTCCCAATGAAGCGCTGAAAATCCGGCGTGAGCGATCACCGAACCCGCTATTCCCCCGATGATGGCGTGGGAAGACGAGGAGGGCAGTCCGTAATACCAGGTGATCAGGTTCCAGATAATCGCGCCGGATACCCCGGCAAGGATGACCATTTGAGTGGTGTTCGCCGGGTCAACGATCCCTTTGCCGATCGTCGCGGCGACTTTTGTCGAGATGATGGCCCCGAGGAAGTTCAACCCGGCGGCCATGATGATCGCCCATTTGATCGACAGCGCGCGCGTTGAGACGCACGTTGCGATCGCGTTCGCCGTGTCGTGGAATCCGTTCACATAATCGAAAACCAGGGCAACGACGATGACCAGAACTAACATCACAAGAGTGACGTCAGGCATTCTTCACCACGATACTTTCAAGGATGTTGGCGACGTCTTCGCATTTATCCGTGACGCGCTCGAGGGTTTCGTAAATTTCTTTCCATTTGATGAGCTGAATCGGATCTTTTTCTTCATCGAACAATCGGCTGACAGCGTCGCGTGAAACGCGATCGGCCTCGTTTTCGATGTCGTTCACTTCAACCCAATACTGGGACATCGCCACCACATCTCCGCCCAGCATTTCAACGGCTTTGTTGATGGCTTGGCAGCCCTTCAGGATGAGGAAGCCGAGTTCTTTCGCCTCGGGGGTGGGTTTGTCGACGTTGTACATGACGATCCGGACCGCGGCAGCATCGATCAAATCGAGAATATCGTCGAGCTTCGCGGAGAGCGCGTAGATGTCTTCGCGATCAAAAGGTGTGACAAAACTCTTGTTCAGTTTGGAGATGATGTCATGGGTCATCGAATCACCTTTGTGTTCGATGTCCTTGATCTTTCGTTGGCTCTGGACGGGGTTCTCGAAATTATCGAGCATGTCCTTGAGAAGGAGTGCACCTTCGATGGTGTTGTGCGTCATGCTTTTGAACATGACAAAGAATTTCTCTTCTTTGGGAATGAGTCCGAACATGATCCGTCTCCTGTCGTTTTACTGCGGTGTTGCGGTGTGACTGACAGATAGCACAGGTCAGGGGGGGCGCCAAGGACCTATCGAGGACGGTTTTGAAGCAACTTTTTAACGCGGCTAATCACGTTTTCGACCGTGAAGCCAAAATGGTTTTGAACGTCTTGGGGCGGCGCCGAGGTTCCGAAAGTTTCCATCCCAATCATTGCGCCGTCGAGTCCGACGTAACGTTCCCAGCCGAAAACCGATGCCGCTTCGACCGCTACCCGTGCCTTGATGCGCGGAGGGAGCACCTCGTTTCGGTACTCGAGAGCTTGTCTCTCGAAGAGATTCCAAGATGGCATGCTGACGACACGTGCCCGTACGCCATCGGATGCAAGCCGTTCATAAGCGGCAATCAGGAGCGCCACTTCACTTCCGGTCCCGAGGAGAAGAACTTCGGGGTCAGGACTATCCGCGAGGACGTAAGCCCCTCTTTGTGTTCCCGAGGTCGGCGCATACCGGGTTCGATCGAATGTGGGGAGTGGCTGCCGACTGAGCACGAGGGCCGCGGGTTCTTCGGTGAGTTGCATGACCATTTTCCAGCACTCGAGGACTTCGTTGGCATCCGCCGGTCGTAGCGTCATTAAACCCGGGATTGCGCGTAGCGAGGCGATTTGCTCGATCGGCTGATGAGTCGGCCCGTCTTCTCCCAGACTGATCGAGTCGTGCGTGAAAATATGGATCACCGGAATCTTCATCATCGCGCTCAGCCGGATAGAGGCGCGTTCGTAGTCGCTGAAGACCAGGAAAGTCGCGCCGAATGGCCGAATCTTGGATAGGGCCAGGCCATTGAGGACGGCGCCCATTCCGTGCTCGCGTACTCCGAAGCGGATGTTCCGCCCAAGGTAATGAGTGGCGTGAAAATCTTTTGAATCATGAATCACGGCTTTTGTGGAGGAGGCCAGGTCGGCCGAGCCGCCGATGAGCCACGGAACGCGTTTCGCCATCCGATTGAGAACCTTTTCAGACGCGTCCCGCCCCGAAAGCCCCTTCGGATCGGTTGGAAAATCCGGGAGCTCGTGATCCCAGCCCTCGGGCAGGCCCCGTCGCTCCATTTCGTCGAGTTCCTCGGCAAGTTTCGAAAATTTTCGGCGATAAGCGATGAGGTTTCGTTCCCAGGTAACTCTGAGAATCGAGCCACGCTGGCCGATACCGCTCCTGAAGTGCTCTCGAACCGCTTGCGGGACCAGAAACTTCGCGTTCTCCGGCCAGCGGTAAAACATTTTGGTGAGGCGAATTTCTTCTTCCCCAAGAGGTGAGCCGTGTGCCGCGCTTGTATCTTCCTTGTGGGGGGCCCCAAAAGCGATATGACTGTCAACGATAATGAGGGTGGGCCGGTCATGCGTCTCTTTGAAATTCTCGAAAGCTCGTCTGAGCATGAGAAGGTCATTCGCGTCGCTTACGTGCGTGACATTCCACCCGTAAGCCATGAAACGAGTGGCCACGTCTTCGGAAAAGGAAAGCGCGGCATCACCATCGATCGTGATCCGGTTGTTGTCGTAGATCCAACAGAGATTCGAAAGGCGAAGATGACCGGCAAGGGAGGCGGCCTCGGACGAAATGCCTTCCATCATGCAACCGTCGCCGATCAAGGCATAGACATCGTAATTGAAGACGTCAAAGTCAGGGCGATTGAAATAATCCCCGAGCCATCGGCCGGCGATCGCCATTCCGATGCTGTTGCCGGCACCTTGGCCGAGAGGGCCGGTCGTCGCTTCCACTCCCGGGAGGAGCCCATATTCCGGGTGTCCGGGGCACCGGCTGTGGAGTTGTCTGAACCTTTTCAGGTCATCCAGTCTGACGGCGGGCTGTCCCGAAGAGCTTTTCGTTTCAGTCAGGTGCAGCAATGAATAGAGCAGAATGGAGGCGTGTCCCGCGGATAAGACGAAACGGTCCCGATTGGGCCAGGCCGGGTTTTCAGGGTCGAAGCGCAAAAATTCCTGCCAGAGCAGGTACACGACGGGGGCCAAGCCCATGGCTGTGCCGGGGTGCCCGGACTTGGCCTTTTCGACCGCATCCATTGCGAGAGTGCGGATAGTATTGATGGCGAGGAGCGAAATTTCTGCCACTGCGATGCTCCATTTCTTAAAGGCGCGGGACTGCCGGTTGGGCGCGTGCGGGCCCTGAACGTCTGGAGCTGGAAAAATTGCAAAATCCGAGCTGGAATTGTTCGCTGAGACGAATTACCGCGAATCGGAGCAGTTCAAAAGTCTGCGTCCGCCGCCCCGCATTTCGATGTAGCTTTCTGAACGATCACTCGAATCCTTGAAGTCGATGTAGAGCATGTCGATCTCGGAGGAATCGGGGGTATCGTATTCAGCACCTAACGTGGCGTATTCAAAACCGTCGATTTTGTCATACTGGCCGCGGAACAAGATGGTGCTAACCGGATTCGGAACTGGCGTTACTGGCCCCATTTGGACGTCGAGTTTGCCCGTCGCCATGAAAGCACCCGTTCCTACGGGTTGAAGCTTAAGATTGCCGCTCACGTTGACTTGGTAGCCCAGGGTCGGGCTGTGACAGGATACTTTCTTATAAGTGGTCCTGACGGAAGAGGCGTAAGCAGCGCCCTGAACCAGAAAGAGGGCAATTGAAACGAGAGCAACTTTCTTCATAAAAACTCCTTTAAAAGATTCCCGTTTTTACCGTGGATAATGCGGCACGTCAAGAAGCGCGACCGCGGAACGGTTTGCAACAGAAGGAGTTGACACAGCGCGCCAATACTGTTATTCACGCGGAATATTTCGTTCACTCTTCGGAGGATTTTTCGGTGACTCGGCTTAATTTTGTTCTAGGTTTGTTTGTGATTTCAATGGGTTCTCTGATTCCTTTCGTGTCTGGCTTTGCTGGAACTGCGGGACCCTCTCTCGAATGGAGTGTTGCCGAAAAGATGGAAGGCATCTTTCGCGTTCGGATGCGAGTGGTGACGCCTCAATCCGTCAAACAGTCGGTTGATTACGAGCTTGGCTATGTTCAGCACCTGATCGGGCGATCGGGGCTTTGCTATCGTGGCAAGCCCAAGGAAGTCATTGAGCAGATCATTCAGGGCGGCTTGGACGTGACGAGTGACGAGTCGTGCGAATCGACTCGAATTGTGGGAAGCCGCATTGTCATTGGAGAGTGCAGCCTCGAGGGCGGCCCGTCTTCTTATACGGTGAGCATCGCACCCTGCGAGCAGTAATACGCGCGAGGATTGGTTTACCCGGCCTCTCCCGCGAAGCGGATCTTCCATAATTTTTTGAACTGCCTCTGAGCATCGGGCTGCCCAAGCAGAAGTGACGCTTTGACAAAGCAGCATTCAGTCGTCATGTCTCCCGCCCAGATACACCCTTCGTCAAGAAGACCGCGACCCGCTTCGTAGGTATTCGGATCGGCATTGGTGCCGCCCTCAGTGACAACGATGACGGGCAGCTTTCGCGTACTCGCAGTTCGCAAGAATTTCATGAACTCCGGATCGTGCGTCGGAGCAGTCCCCGAAGGAAACACGTTCAGAACAATGCCTTCGAGTTGTTCGAGAAGATGAGTGGAATATGCCTTGGCCGGAAATCCGGGCGTGACGTGGATCAATGCCACCTTCGGGTTGAACCGCGGGACCAGAATGGGGGGGCGGCTCAATCGGGGAACCGGCTTCGCGGAACGGTAGCGTATTTCGGTTCCAACCAGCGCGAGAGCATCGATATGCGGGCTCTCGAACGCGTGGTAATCAGTCGCGCTCCGCTTGTGCACGCGATTTCCCTGAAGCAGCTCATCGTCGAAGAAAACGGAAACCTGGTTGACGAGAGGCCGCGGGCCCGCCGAGGCGATTTCCACCGCTGAAACCAGATTTCTCCGGGCGTCGTTGCGGAGAGCTGACAGCGGCCGCTGGGCGCCCGTCAAGACGACCGGCTTGAGACAGGGGCGCAACAAAAAAGATAAAGCGCTTGCAGTATAGGCGAGGGTATCCGTTCCATGAAGGATCACGATTCCCCGATAATTTTTCCAAGTCGATCGGATTCGGTCAGCGATTTTGCACCACTCGGGAGGGCCGAGATGGGCGCTGTCACGGTTCATGAGAACGTCGACTTCGCAATTCGCGATCTGGGCGAGCTCCGGGACCTGCTTCCGGAAATCGCCAGCCAGACTCTCGGGCGAAAGGCGCGGGACGGACAGTCGTGCCCCGGAGCGAGTCGGAGAAACATTCATTCCGAACGTACCGCCGGTGTAGATGATCAGAATTCGAGAAAGAGGCCCGCGACGCATGCTATCAGATTATCGTTTATCCTTCCGCCAATCCATTTTATTCTAGTACGGTATGGACGCCTTTGACGTCTTCGTCGAAAAAATATCGCTTCATAACAAACTGGTGAACTCGGAACAGATGGAGCAGGCCAAAGGGTTCCAGGTGAAGAATCCGGGTATCGCTCTCATTGACGTTCTTTTTCGAGCCCGCCTGCTGAAAAAGGAACACGTGGACGCGATTCACGAAAGCTACAGACGCCAGGCGGCGGTGGGGACCGGTTCTCAAACGCCGGAAGCGAGTGCCGCGCCCGTTACCAGTGCCGCGGCGGGTGCGGGGCCCACGACGATTTCCGGGCGGATACAACGATATTTCGAGATTCTTAAAAATGCGAACGGGTCGGATCTTCATCTCGTCGTGAATTGTCCTCCTCTCATGCGAAAAGATGGCAGATTCGTCCCGCTTGACCAGGGGCTTCTCGCCGCCAAAGACTGCGAAGCACTTCTCATGAGCGTTCTTGACGAAGAACGACGGCAGCGGCTCCTGAAACAGCAATATCTGGATACCTCGCTCAGTCTGGGACCTGACCGCTATCGCGTTTGCATTCTGAAACAGAAAAATGGCTGGGACGGAAGCTTTCGCCTGATCAAGAACAAGGTGATGGGCCCGAACGAGCTGGGCCTTAATGAGAAGGTCCTGATGGAACTCATGGGCTATCATCAGGGGCTCGTGCTGGTGACGGGCCCGAGCGGATGCGGCAAAAGTACCACGGTCGCCGCGATGCTCGAAATCGTCAATCGCGCGCGCGAATGCCACATCATCACCCTCGAAGACCCGATTGAATATGTTTTCACGTCCGCCAAATCCCATTTCAGCCAGCGGCAATTGATCGAACACACGGCAAGTTTTTCGGCCGCGCTTCGGGCCGCGCTCCGAGAGGACCCCGATGTCATCATGATCGGCGAACTCAGGGATTTCGAAACGGCATCCCTCGCGATTACCGCCGCCGAAACGGGACATCTCGTGATCTCAACTCTTCATACGACGAGCGCCATCCGCACCATCAGCCGTTTGATCGACATGTTCCCGGCCGACCAGCGGCAACAGGTTCGCATGATGCTCTCGGAGGCTATGAGGGGGATCGTCTGTCAAAAATTGATTCCGGTGCAATCAGGGCCGGGACGCGTGCTTGCGGCGGAAATCATGATCAACACGCCGGCGGTCGGAAGCCTGGTCCGTAAAGAGCAGTACCTGCAGCTTCCGTCGGTGCTTCAGACGAGCCTGGCAAAAGGCATGCGCACGATGGATATGTCGGTGCAGGAACTCTTCAAGGCCGGAACGATCTCCGGAGAGGAAGCTTACTTCGCCGCAGAAAACCAGGCGCCTTATCTGCAGTTCGCCCCGAAAGAGGATTGATGGCCAAGATCGATCGACTTTTCGACAAAATGCTGAGTAGCCGGGCTTCCGATCTTCACATGACCGAGGGTCAGAAGCCGAAGATCCGGCTGCATGGCTCGATCGTCGCCCTCGAAGATGAGCCAGTGCTGGATAAGAAGACGATTCAGGAGCTCTTGCGGGAGATCTGCGTGCCTCAGCGCTGGGAAAAATTTCTTGCCTGCAAGGATATCGATTTTGCTTACGACAAGGATTCGAAATCCAGGTTCCGCTGCAATTACTACTACCAGGTGCACGGTATGGGAGCGGTTTTCAGGATCATTCCGACGAAAATCATGACTCTGGATGAGCTGAACCTCCCCAAGGTGCTCAAGCAGTTCGCGAGTTTCAGATCGGGTCTGGTCCTTGTCACCGGTCCGACGGGTTCAGGAAAGTCGACCACCCTCGCCGCCGTCATGAACCATATCAACGAGCGCCAGCACAGGTACATTCTGACGATCGAGGAACCGATCGAGTTTGTTCACCCGAATAAGAAGAGCTTTTTCTGCCAGCGGGAGGTCGGCGTGGATCTGTCGTCGTTCGCCGAAGGCCTGAGGGTCGCGGGTCGACAGGACTGTGATGTCGTCCTGGTCGGCGAGATGCGGGATTTCGAAACTATTTCACTGGCCCTGAGCGCCGCCGCCAAGGGACTTCTGGTTTTCGGCACCCTGCATACGAATTCCGCGATCAGGACGGTCGACCGGATTATCGATGTGTTCCCTCCGGCGCTGCATGGAATGGCGCGTTCGATCCTGGCTGACACGCTCAGGGGGATTTGCGCTCAGCTTTTGATCAAGAAAAGCGGAGGAGGGCGCGTGGCCGTCAACGAGATCCTGATGGAAGCGCCCGGCATGGCCTCGAGTATCCGCGAAGGCAATATCGCCAATCTTCAGAATATCATGCTCGCGGGGCAGAATCGCGGGATGCGCCTGATGGATGACGCCCTTCTTGAACTCGTTCGTGACGGGAAGGTCG
>DATDSK010000297.1:0-25779 GCA_035291325.1 Bdellovibrionota bacterium
GAAGAGACACTCCTCGCCAAGATCGAGAAACTGAAGGCTCTCCTTTCTCATCGCAATCCGAACCCTTCCTACTCCGAACTGATTGAGATGCTCGCGGATATGGCGCTGAAGCGCTTGGATCCCGAACAGAAGGCGGATGCGACGCCCGAACAAAAGGGCGAGCCGAGGCCCGAAGAGAACCCTGCGGAAAAACGCGCCGCCACTCCGCCGGCGGAGAAATCAAAAGCGAAACAGACCCGGCATATTCCTCAAAAGCTGAGAAGCGCCGTATGGAAGCGAGACCAGGGGCAATGCACGTTCATCAATAAGGAAACCGGGGTGCGCTGCGATTCCAAACATCTTTTACAAATTCATCATCTGAAGGACTTTTCCTTGGGAGGCAAGCATACGCTCGATAACCTGACGCTTCGATGTCAATGTCACAATGTTCATGCCGCGATTCAAACGTACGGGAGTGCGCTGATGAATCTATATCTGAGAGATCGAGCGAGAGTATCAGGCGCGTGATTTCGGCTCTTCGGCCGCACGCGCGATTTCAACTCATTCCCCCGAGTGATCCTCCTCGCTAGCGGTTTTCCCGAACCACGCCAAACGGCAACCCTCCTGGATTTCGAGCACCACAACCTAAAAAGCCCTGGAAATTGCGATTGAGATTTCACCGAAAGCCGGCCTTCAACTGAAAAGCCGGAGAGCTCTCCATCTGCTCAAAGAGTGATCAGCTGAATAGCAGAATCGCCGTGTGCCCATGCCGATCCAGCCACAATTCTAAGTGGAATACCTTGGCGCCAGGGCTGCAATTACGGGGGGAATGAAGACACTTTTGTTTGTAACACTGACGCTGCTCTATTCCGCTCTACTAAATGCTGGAAACTTCTACGGGTACCCAAGCCACAGTTGTTCAAAACCGATGAGGCCGTTGGATAACGACGAGTTCTCGCTCTGGCGCTATAGAGTTGACGTGGACAGGTATATCCGATGAATTAATAGATACATCGATAGTGCAAACGGGGACATCGCAAGAATCCGGAGTGAAGAGCTTCTTGCTTTACAATAGTTGAGGTTCAAGCATGAAGAGGCTTCTGTTTGTTCTGGTGTTTGGGTTAATTGCATGTGGGCAAGAGTCCGCGAGATCCGTAAGCGCCGTTACGATGGGAGAAGTAAAGACACGCTGTTTTTGCGTTGTTTCCTGCCCTGGAACCCTATTTGAAACCAGGGTTGAATACATAAAAAGCACGGACTGTGACCGACTTCAAACCGCGGTAATCGAGCGCAAGCACTCCACGAAAAACGGGTGCCCTGAGTCTTGAACGTTTTCTTCCGAAGACTGCCCCTATCTATATTGAAAACCCCGAGATCCCTTCCCGGCACCTCGGGGCTATCTCCCACGAACCACGTCGCCCCACCGGGCATGGTTCAACCGGCGCGTGCAGCCTCGTCGGAATAAAAGAGGGCGCTTTGCAGCGAGTCTAACCGCTGCCTGGCCTTTGCTCCCAGGCTACGGTTTTGCCTCGCCCGCAATGATCCAGCGCCGGGCCGCGATCAGTCCAATCGGGCTGATACAGGCGATTAAGCCGTAAATAAACCAGAGCGTGCCGGGGTCCTGAGCGCCCGTTTCCGGAATAAATCTGTGAAGCATGGAACCCGAATAGAGTCCTGTCGTGAATTTGGCGAGAAACCAAGGGATTCCCGCCAAGCCCATGTACGCGCCGACTTTTCCAGCCGGGGCGAGATTGGCGACATATTCGAGAAAGCGGGATGACCAGAGGGCCTCGCCGAGGGAGAAGAAAACCGTGTAAAGGATCAGCGCCGACACCGTAGGACTCGGCACGAGCATGAAGCTGGTGAGCGCCGTGAGTGCGGTGCCGATGATCATCATGTCGATCACCCTGGCTTTACGCGTGAGAGCGGCGACGAGAGGGACGAAGATCACGATGATGAGCGGGTTGATACCGCTGATCCATTCAAATTTATCGCTCACCTCTTTTGGAAACGCCCGGAAAATATAATCCGGCATCGTCAGGAACTGGTGGGCAAAGAGCGTCCGGACGGGGAGCAGAATGAAAATGAAGAACATGAAACGTTTATCGAGGAACGGAATTTCTTTCAGGTGATTCTTGATTTTCGAAGCCGGCTGCGTGGCCGAGTCAGACGAGGGGGGCGCCTCACGATACAAGCACTCCGTTTCTTCGACTTTTTTCGTGAAGAGAGAGATGTGCGCGAGGAGCATGAGGCCTGTGATTGCGACGCAAACCCAGAAAACGCCGTCGATGCCCCAGCCCAATCCCACAATCGTCGTGAATTTGAGATTCAGGAAGACGTCACCCGTTCGGATGAATGGCGAGATGAAATTTTCGGCGACGATGCCGAGGTTCATGATCGCGTAAAGAAGGCCATACCCGATCGTGGCCGTTCGGGAGTCTGTGTATTCTTTGATCCCCGCGTAAAGAGCGGGCTGAATAACTCCAGAGCCTAGCGCCATCAGGAGGAGCCCGAGCCAGGCGCCGAGCTGTCCGGCTCCGCCAAAACCAGGAGCGACAGCCAGAAGAACGCGGCCGAGCCCCATGATGCCCAAGGACCAGGTGATCGCGCGCCGAACGCCGAGCTTGTCTGAGACGAACCCTCCACCGAACATGAAAAAAGTGACCAGCCCGGTGTAGGCTGAAACGCTGATGCCGGTGACGTGGTCGGACATTCCGAGACGTGTTCCAAGAAACCGGGTGAGGAGGGTGAGAATACCGAAATACGCAATCCCGTCTCCGAAGTTCACCATGTTGACGAGCCAGAATCCCCGGGATGCACGGAAGAGGATCTGCAAGGATTCCCAAATCGAAAGGTCTTCTTTATCAGCAACGGTTGTGGTGGTGGTCATTATACTCGTCTAGCGGAGGTGATGGCCTTTAGCAAGAACCTCAAGAATTACAGCTGAATAGCCGACCGTTTGACTTCACCCTGGTTTGCGTTTAAACCCTCGCCATGGGTTGGGTAAAGGAAATCCGGGGAAAAACAAGTTTTGCGGCCCTTTTGATCGGGCTCGCTCTTTTGGGCCAGGCCTGGCTTTCAGGTGACGCATCGGCGATGGCTTCGGGCCAAGTCCAGGGCACGGCTGCGCGCGGGGAGCCTTGCAGCTTTGATTGCTATGAAGTCCCTTCTCCTGATGAAGTCATTTATCATTTTGCCGACGCGACTCGACCGGCGCTTCCGAAACGTACGCTGAAGGTTCTTGTTTGGAATGTTTATAAAGGTCAGAAACCGGCTTTTCGGAGCACTTTCAACGAGCTTACAAAAAACGTGGATCTTGTGATCCTTTCGGAAGTCGTCCTGGACCAGAAAGTCGGTCCCGCGCTGTTGGACCTCGCCGGTTTCGGATGGGTCCTCTCGGCTAATTTTCTGATGGCCAACCGTGTTCCGACTGGGCCGGCGATCGGCTCGGCGGTTCATCCGAAAAACGTAAGATATAAAAAGACGGTCGCCCGGGAACCTTTTGTCGGAAGTCCGAAGACGACCGTCATCGCGGAATTCCCGATAGCAGGATCGAAAGACACTTTGCTTGTCGCCGGGATACATGGAATCAATTTTACGGCTGACGTGACCTTGAGAGACCAGGTCAAGGATGTCTCGAACGAGTTCCGCAAACATCGAGGTCCGATCATTTTTGCCGGCGATTTTAACATTAGAAATCAGGCGCGCTTTGATTTTGTCAATCAGGTCGCGACGGAGCACGGTCTCTCTCGGGCCCCTTGGCAGAACGATTATGCGATTTACTATCAATTCGACGACGCCTTCACGAAAGGCCTGAATGTGAAGTGGGCTGAGATCATCAGTGAGGTCGAAGGGATCGGCTCCGACCATCCGGCTCTTTACATGGAAGTCGACCTAGCGAACTGAATTATGGCGAGACGTTCTCGTAAAGCCGGAGCTGCGCGATTTGAGCGATAAGAGCTGATTCTTCACGTATCCGGGCGACCTGCGATTGCACGTATTCGAGTTCAAACTGAAGGATTCGGAAGGTGACCGTCCTGCCCAGATAGAGAAGTCTTCTTTCATGCTCAAGCTTGAGTTTCTGGGCTTCTTCGATTTTTCGCGCAATTTCGAGTCGCTGACGAACGCTGGCGGTGTTTTCGTCTAATTCCTTGAGTTCCCTCTGGGCGGTCAAGCGAGTCTGGTTGAGCGCGTGCTCGCTTTTCAGGAGGTCGAGCTGGTAACCGCGCTTAATCTGATTCGTGAGTGAAAAATCGAGAGGCACCGAAACGGAAACCCCCGCGCTGATGAAAGGGTGCTGGCTTCTTACGGAATCGGCGAACGTTGTTCCCGCTGAATTGGCTAAGCCGTTCAGCGACGCGGTCGCGAAGAGATCCACGGTGGGTTTCGTCTTTTCCTTTCCAAGAGTGGCACTGGCTTCCGCGCCGGACTGGGCCATTTGCGCGGCACGCAGGTCATGACGGTCGTCGACCGACAGCTGCTGGATCGGCCGGGCGAGGTAGCGGGCCGGTTCGTCCGAAAGTGCTTCCGGTACTTCGCCGGAGTCCTTGCCGCGTAAGCCATTGAAGGACCATCCGGCCGCACGCTCTTCGTCTTTGGCCATCTTGAATTCCAACTCGCGCAACTGAAGACCCGCCTCGGCCTGGAGCAGGTCACCGCGATCGGCAAGATCGCGATTGACCCGTTTCGCGTTCCAATCGCGGATCTTTCGCGCGCGCTCGAGCGCATCGTTCTGAAGTCGCACGAGCTGACGTGCGAAAAAGAGGCGCCAATAGCCCAGTTCGAGCTGCATTTTCAATGAATTCAATTCGAACGCGCTGGAGTGAAAGCTTGCAAGTTGCCCCGAGGCCGCGGCTTTCTGGAGTGCCCGCGTTTCGCTCCCGAAACCGTTTCGCCAGAGCGGCTGCCGGAGTTCAAAAGTCGTCGCCCCTGTGTAGTAAATCGGATTGGGAAGAAGTTCGGGGGCGATGCCGTATACGTTGTTGGAGGTCAGGCCGTAAAAAAACTTCCCCTGCAATCCGAAGCGCGTCTGCTTTTCGAGACCGATGCTCAAGGTCCCCGTGTCCAACCCGTTCCCCGAAAAGGCAGGAACCATTCGTGGTTGACGGTCCCGGATGAATCGAAAGTCCCCAAACGCCCGGAGTGATGTCGTGAGATCGCCTTCATCGACGAGAAGTCGTGCCGATTCGGTGGATGCGCGCGCCGCGCGAAATGAAGGATTCTCTTTTTCGGCCTGTTCAAGATAGGTCGCGAGCGAAAGTGCGGCACGGGACGGGGCTGGCGCGGCGTGGGCTATTCCGAAAGCGAATACGTGCGAAGCGCTGAGCTGGCCGAGGACACCCAAACCGATCAGAAGGAACACCGCTGTTTTCGCGCTCATTCCGACCCACCCCTTGATCTTTCGAGTGCTCCAGTCCCTGAATCGCTCGATATACGAAAATGCCGCCGGGACGACGACCAATGTCAGCACTGTCGAGCTGATCAGGCCTCCGATGATCGCGATTCCCATTCCCGTCCGCATTTTCGCCGCCTCATTGAGGCCGAAGGCAACGGGAATCGTGCCGGCGATCAAAGCCATTGAAGTCATGAGAATGGGTCTGAGACGGCGGTTTCCCGCTTTTATGATGGCTTCAGTCCGGCTCATGCCTTCAGCCATGAATTGACGGGCGCAGTCCACCAGAAGAATCGAATTTTTGCAGGCTACGCCGAGAAGCAGGATGATGCCGATCATGGAATAGACGCTGATCGGCTCCCCGGTCACGAGCAATGCGATGAACGCGCCGGAGATCGCGAGCGGCAGTGCCAGCATGATCGTGAACGGGGTTACGAAGGATTCATAAAGGCTCGCGAGCACCATGAAAATAAACAGCGTGCTGAAGAAAATTGCCGTGATCATCCCCGTCGCCATTTCTTCGAAAAATTCACTGCTGCCGCTGAATTGATAGCGGACGCCCGGAGGGAATTTGACTTCCTTGTCGATCGATTTTTTCACGTTCTCCATGATGTTGCCGATCCCCGCGCCTGGCGCGAGCGACGCCGTGATCATGATCGTGCGGGCCCGGTTCTGACGGCTGATCGCGGTGGGGCCGGTCGCGAGTTTTGGCTCCGAGAGCTTGGCCAGTTGAATGAGCGATCCATTCACGTTCGGAACGTATACCTTCTGAAAATCCCGGCTCAGATCACGTTGTGCGTCGTCGAGGCGGACCCGGATGTCGTATTCCTTGCCGTTCTCGCGGAACTTTGCCGGAGTAAGTCCCTCGACTTGGGCACGGAGTTCGAAGCCGTAACTCTTTGTCGAGATTCCGTAAGACTGCGCGAGGAGCGGATTCAGTTTGATCTGGAATTCGGGACGGCCCGCGCGGACACTCGAGTCGAGGTCCTTCAAGCCTGGTTCTTTCTGAAGAATCGCCATGATTTGTGCCGCTGCTTTCTCGAGTTCCTCCTGGTCTTGCCCGATCACGTCGAGATTGAAGGGTTGCTGGTTCTCGCCATCCGTAGAAGCCCACTCGACGACCTTCGGATTGAGTTCCGGAAAACGCTGCAACTCACCGCGGAGCTTTTCTTTCAGCTCCATCGTGGTGAGTTCTCGAGACTTGCCGGGCACCATTTTGACCGAAATCATCGCGCGGTTGGATTGGCCTTGGCTCCCGCCGACCGTCAAGGCCGAGATCTCGACGTCGCGATGGGCGCGAACGAGTTCGTCGACCTTCCGGGCGGATCTTTCCATCTCGTTGAGGTTGGTCCCCGGTGCCATGTCCATCGCGATGCCGAAATGCCCGTGGTCTTCCTCGGGGGCGAATGTTTTTTTGATGAAGGCCGTGGAAGCGAGGCTTGCGATGAGAATGAGAACGCTTAGCCCGAGAACCTTGCCCGGGCTCCGGGTGCTGAACTGAAGCGCTTTCGTATACCAGCGGTCGACAAGGTTCTGGAAATCCGAAAACCCGGAGAGCACGCGGCCGATCGTATTTGCCCAGATCGCCGTCGGCTTTCGGGTGCTGACGAAGCCGGCGAAATATGCCGAAAGCATGGGTGCGACCGTCAGCGCGTCGAAGAGGCTGATCAGCATTGCGAAGCAGATCGTAAGGCCGAATTCACGAAAGAACTGGCCGATGATTCCTTGCATGAAGGCAACCGGACCGAATACGGCAAGAACGACCAGTGTGGTCGCGATCACCGCGAGCCGGACTTCCTTCGTGCCCCGCCGTGCCGCGATCACCGGATTCTCGCCTGCTTCGATGTGCCTGAAAATATTTTCCCTGACCACGATGGCATCGTCGATGAGAAGACCGACTGAGAGACTGAGCGCGAGAAGCGTGATCGTATTGATCGTGAAGCCCGCGAGCGCCATCATGAGAAACGCCCCGATCAGGGAGTTGGGCAAGGCGAGCCCGGTGATGAACGTCGAGCGGGCGTTTGCGAGGAACAGGTAGACTGTGAGAATCGTAAGCAGAACGCCGATCAGAATTGTCTCCTTCACGTCGGTGACGTTCATCCTGATCCAATCGCTCAGGTCGAGCGTGGTCACGATCCTGGGGTGGCCCGGCTGGTCCTTGAACTCGGTGTTCAGGCGATTGATTTCTTTTCGAAGCGCGTCCGCGACTTCGACCGTGTTCGAGCCGGACTGCTTGGTGACACTGAAAAAAATCGCTTTCGTTCCGTTGATAAAGGAGCGCGATTGTTCGTCCGCCAGGGTGTCGCGAACGACCCCGATATCGCGGACGTTCACCGGGATCTCATTTCCGAAGAATTTGACGATTTTGTTCTCGATATCCCGAGTTGAGCGAAATTCCCCGAGGGTACGAAATACGACTTCGTCTTTGTCGCGGCTGACCTTTCCGCCGGGAATGTTTTCGCCCTCCTGTCCGAGCTGGGACGCGACCATGGTGACCGAGAGGTCGCGGGAGCGGAGCTTCTCACGGTCCAGGAGTACTTGAATTTCCCGCTTTCTCCCGCCCGAAAGATCGATCCGGCCGACCTGGTTGACCTGCTCGAGCCTGCGGCGGATCGTTTCGTCCGCCAAATCGAAAAGTTCGCCTTCCGGCAGATCGGCCTGGAGCGCCAGGAGCATGACGGGCTGCTCGTTGATGTCAAAACGGCGGATGACGGGTTCCTTCACTTCGATCGGAAAAGCGGCTTTGACCGCGTTCACGCGGTCGCGGACCTGCTGCTCGGCATACTTGATATCCGTTTTCAGCGAAAATTCCCCGATGATGTAAGTGACCCCCTCCATGCTCTTTGAGGTGAGCTTCTTCAGGCCGGAGATCGTGCTGATTTCATTTTCGAGCGGTTTCGCGATCATGGTTTCCATCTCGCTCGGGCCGGCTCCGGGGTACACCGTGACCACCGAGATGACGGGAATGTTCACGTTCGGGTTCAGGTCGACAGGCAGGCGTCCCATACTTAACAGGCCGACTGCAATCATGACCAGGACGATGCAGGTAATGAAAATGGGGCGACGAAGGGAAAGTTCGGCGAGGCGCATTGGCAACTCCAAAGTCTGCGGGGCATTATGGCGCGAAAACCGCGGTTTTGTGTCTGCTAATATGAATAGCAACGAGAAGCGGTGTCAACCAAATTTGGGGCTCAGGAGATGAGTCTCCCGGGCAGGGAGAGCGTCACGACGGCTCCCTCGGGCCCGTTCGCGAAGCGCGTCGATCCTCCAAGATTTTCGATGTAGTCCTGAATGATGAGAACCCCCAAGCCGCTTCCATCCTGTTTGTCGGAAACAGGAATTTGGGTCGTGATCTTTTCGAGTATTTCAGGCGCGAAACCGCCGGCATTATCCGAAACGATAATCGAGGACGACTCGACCCGGAGAGTGATTTTCGGCTCCTGAATCCGTCGTCGGTTCAGGATTTCGGCGGCATTCATCAAGATGTTGATCAGCGCGCGGCTGAGGTAGCTCTGCTTGGCCTTGAAGACCCCGTCGCTTTTGCATTCGATCGTGATGTCGCCGATGTGTGAACTCAGGAGTTTCTGAACCGTTTTTAGAAGGGAGCTGATGCGGATTTCGACTTCCCGCTCGTTGCTCGATGCGATCTGTTCCATTTCAAAAAGAAAATCATGAACCCGTTTGAAATCGGAGTTGATGTTTTGGATGATTTTCAGGACATCCTTGTCCGGGTGGGTTGCCAATTTCCTGTGGAGGAGGCTCGCGGCGATGCTCGGGGCGGTCAGAAGATTTTTGATGTCATGGAACAGTATGGCCGAGTGCTTCCCCAGGTCGGTGAAGCGACGGTAGAGCTCCTCTTTCTTTCTCCGCTCATGATAAACGTAGAAGTTACCCAGTAATCCGAGCGCATTGGCTACTGTAATCGAGATCACCATATCTGTTTTGAAATGAACCAGTCCCGGATGGGTATAATCGAGAGGTGAAAGCAAAATCGCCGACGTGAAAATAGCAAGCGAAGTCGTGAAAATGACGAGCATTCGGGCGGGGCGTAAGGGCAGCAGAAAAGAGGCGACCAGAACACCTTCGGCGTAGCCGATGAAGTATCCCTCGCGGAAGAGCTGTCCGTGCGCCATGTGTCCAAGATGAAGATACCAGAGGAAGACCAGATCCCATTCAGAAATGGTTCGCCTGGTAAAGCCTCTCACCAGAGAGGCCGTGGCGAGAATAATGACGATCGCTTTCCCGCAGAGCAGCGCGAACTGGCGTTCTGGTGGGACGGAATTAAAGTCCACCGCAGCGCAAAGGATCGTCGTGAGAAGAATTCCTCCGGCAATAATGAACAGATTACGGCGGTGCTCGTACATGACGGTGCTCCTGTGCGGCTGTATGGTCTGGATAAACCCAGGGGCGTCATTTATCCAGCCGAAAGACAAAAAAGACACCGGCCCCGAAGAGTTACTTTCGGGGCCGGAGGATTCCTCCGAATAAGGAGGGGACTTGCTTACTCTTGGGTGCGGACAATCACGCCGCAAGCGACCGGAAGGGTGACTTGCGCGGGCTTGCCAGGATCAGACTGAACGGTGGGGGGCAGGTTCGTTGAACTGTCGATTCCGTGGATCTCGATAACGCGGTTCTCGAGATTTCCGGCAATACCCGCCGTACCGGTCGGAGAGGCGCCCGGAGTTGCCGTGGCCGTCGGTGAAGCACCAGGGCTTTCGGTCGGGCTCGGCTGAGGAGTGGCTCCCGGCGCTTCGGTTGGAACCGCTGAACCAGGGTTCGAGCCGAAAATCCCCAGCGTACCCGTGGGACTCGGACTTTCGCCCGGAGTGGCTGTTGCCGTTGGCGACGGGCTCGCTCCAGCCGCTCCCGGCTGACTAAGCGCGTTCAGAATGGCGCTGAGTGGTGATGCCTGAATGTAGTTCACTGTTCCGGTCGCGGAGGCAATCGGGAAGTTCCCTGCCTGTCCGGCAGCTCCGTTATCCGCGGTACCCGTCTGCCGAGGCAGATCGAGCGCCAGCGGGAACACGATCGGCCCGCCTATCGGCTCCGCTTCACGGCTATCAACGAAGCCGTCGCCGTTCTGGTCCGCCGAGAAGCCCGGGCACTGGGAACCACCATGAATATGTTGTTCATGCATGATTCCAGGCGCGAGGCCGGACGCCTCGATCTGAATACCCATGGTTTCCCCATCCACGACGATGCGCGCGGTACCGGAAGCACCGCTTCCGTTCGCGCCATTCAACTGCGCGATGAAGACTTGGCGTTGAGTGGCCAGTGTCGGAGAGGGGCTGGGCTGCGCTGACGGGGATGCGGCAGGGGATGCGGCAGGGGACGCTGATGCTGAAGGCGAGGCGCCGGGTTGCGGCATGCCTCCCGAGTCATCCTGCGCTAACGCGGTTATTCCAACCGCAGCGAGGAGAGCCGCGCTGATGAGCGTGGCTATAGTGAAATCCAACCTTTTCTTTTTTCGTTCATTGGGCATAGGTGCTCGCCTTTCATATTTAATATTTTGAGTTCGGTATGAGCGCAGGTTCATGCAACGGGAATGCGCGGAGCTCCGGGCCGCCCATTTTTGGCCGCATCGAAAAGAATTGCCTTTGGTTCGGGAGTGGTGCGATGACGGGGTCATGAGGGGCGTATTTTTCAAAAAACCATTCGAATTCAAACTGCTCGTGCACGGCGAGTCATGGCGACAGGGTGATTCCATTTCAGGAACTCTTGAAATCCGCAATCAGGGATCAGAAGCCGCGTCCCTCTCCGGGGTCGGTGTTTTTCTCGCCTATGCGGAGATGAAACAAGTGGCGGCCAAGGCTGATGACGCGTTCTCGGTGCTTTCTTCGGTACCCGTGGATCTTTCGGGGGGGGGAGAGCTCGAACGGCTCGGGTCACGCAGCGCGAACTGGCAATTCCAGCTCGATCCGAATTTCGCGATCACCGATAAAACGCGCAGTCCCTATTTGCTTTTTGGGCAGTGTGACCCGGGGAGCCAGGCGGGCGTTCAGCTCGGAAAGCTCCAGCTGATCGTGTTGCCCGTTCAGCAGGTCGAGGAGTTTCTTCAGGTCCTGCAGATCGAGTATCGCTATGTCATCAAGTCGACGAAATTCAACAAGGGCTGGGTGGAGGTGAAGCTCGCGCCGCCGAGCGCCCGCTCGTTTGCTTCGTTGGAACAGCTGATCCTCGGGTTTCGGCATCACGCCGGCGCGCTTGAGGTCAATTATGAATTCAAGATGAAAAAGATCGAGGTCGGTCCCGCCTCGATGGGCGTCGCCAAATCAGTAAAGGAATTTTCGCAGAGTTTTACCCCCGCGGAGTATCAATTGCCGTCCGGACGTTTCAACCACGAAAAAATCCACGCCGCGATCGGCACTATCCTGAAGCAGGTGGAGTCCGAGCCGAGGTGGTGAGGGAGTTCATGAATATTTAGCGCGCTCAGACTAGTCGCGGCGGCAATCAGAAAATAGCCGCCTGGCGTTCTGCTTGCATTTTTGGCCGTGTGCTCCCGATGTGGCTTGTTGCAGCTTTGCTGGGGCTTGCTCCGTTCACCGTTTTCGGCGCCGAGCTGCTTTGCCCGGAAATCGAAATCACGGAAAAGATCGAACCCCCTCTTTCGGATAATGAGCTTCGATTGATTTGCGGCGAGTCGACCCACACGGACGGAAAATTCGAAGGCTGGTCAAAAATACCCACGGGGCAGGCGGTTCTGAGTCTTCGCGGTTTTTTGCAGAGTCGAGGACTCCTCCGTCCGACTTTTGTACCGGTTAAGAACGGGATACGCGTCACGCCGGGGCCGGTAACGCGAGTCACAGCCATCAAAACAAATGCTGAAGTTCCCGGCCTGGATATGAGTCGAAAACGCCGTGTATTGGGAGAGCCGATGACCCCGTCGCTTCTGGATTCGGTCATGGCCTGGACGAGGAACGAACTGTCCAGGCGGGGATACCCATGCGGCACGGTCCAGGCTGATGGAAATCCGGAGACCGGGGCTGTTTTCGTTCGAGTCGAGAAGGGTGACCGGCTTTTCGTTCAATCGATTGAGACCCGGTTTCAAGAAGAAGCCGGTTTTGATCCGAGTTCGTTGCGCCGTTTTGACGCGTTCAAATTTGGAGCTCCGTACGACTCGAGTTTGCTCGCGATCTCAGCCGATCGGACCATAACGGACGGCTTGGCTGAAAGAACCTACTTCATTCCTGTTTGCCCCGGAAATGGAATCGTCCAGCAGGAATCCATTCTGGGCGAAAAGCGAATCTTATCGGCCGGATTCGGCCTTAATACGGAAGAAGTCAGCAGCGCGAGTCTCTCGCTCAAGCGTGTACGGCTCGGCACAAACTCGTCGTCCGCTTCAGCTGAGGCCCGCGTTTCATTCAAGGAACAGCAGATCACGACCTATTACGATTGGCGGTTTCTTTCGCCTTCGGCGCGCCAGTCGATTCGGCCCATTCTCGAGCTTAAACATCGAAACGAGAACCCTTTCGAATTCTACTCAGAACGGATCTTGGCGGGCTATTCAAAGACCTTTGATTTCTCCGGAATGGGTCTCGGACTCCTTCTCGGGCCTGAATTTCGCCTTTATCAGACGAAGCGAGGTTTCTCGGCCTCCCGTCACCATGCTCTTGGGTTTGACCTTGAACTCCGGATGATCAGTCATGAACACGAGTTTAACAGGACGAAACTGGGGGGCGGCTTTCGCGCGGCGCTGGAGGCAAGATCGAATGTGAATGATTTTGCCTCGAATTTCGGTTCAACGATCGCCAGGTTGCGTGTCGAAAATATTTGGAATTTTTCAAATTTTGAGCCCCCGGTGCTTCTGCTGGTCCTGCGTGGCGGATATTCGGTGACATTCCCTCAAAACGGGGCTGGCGCGCTTCAGGAGCTTCCGCCGGATGATCAGAATTTCCTCGGAGGAATAGCGGACATCCGGGGCTTCAGCCGAATGGAATTGCCGAATCCCGACGGCCTTTCTCCCGGTGGGTTAAGCGCGGGCTACCTGGGACTTGAGTTGCGTCCTGATATTTTGGGCGGGGAAGTTGAACCGATGTTCTTTGTTGATGTCGGCGCGCTTGGCCTTCGATCATATTTCTTCGACGATCCTGTTTATTGGTCTCCGGGTGTCGGTCTGAACTGGAATTCCCCGCTCGGGGCTCTTCGGACAACGCTGGCGCATGGATATACCACACGAGAGGTGCCGGGAGCGGCGCGCCGCGTGTCACACTGGCAATTTTATCTCAGCCTCGGAGAACCATTATGAAGCGCTTACGAACCCTTGCGCTCCTTTTGGCTGGAATTCCAGTTCTGGTGATGCTCGTCTTTTTTATGATCTTGGCCTGGCCATCCATCATCGTGAATCCGCGGGTCCTGGGCTGGGGGATGAAGACCTTTTCAAAACCCGTGATGGGGGTCGATGTTCGTTGGGGATCGCTTCAAACCGAAACAGAATCGGTGTCATTCTTTCGCAAACGTCTGGGGATTCGCTTGGGCGACTTCTGTGTGACTTTAAATGGGGGAGCTGCGCGAAGCTGTTTCGGAACGGCATATCTCGCCCTCGCTTACGACTTCGGGTCGTTGTTTCCCAGAATCACCGAACTCGGGCCCGTTCAAGTTCTTGACGGGAAGGCCAGCATCAATATTGATTCGCTATCGCGTTCACGGCCCGTAAAGCCGGCCCGACGCGCTGAATTGAAACTGCCGGATTGGCTTGCTCGCGCGGAGCTGAAAGATCTGCTGGTGAGGGTTGATCGATTCTACGTGGACTCCGCGCAAAAGGATTTCTCGGGCGCCTTCCGGCTGAACTATCGCGACGGAATGCTGGTATTAATGACAGACGCGAAAGTTTCTGACTCTCGGGGTATCGAATTGGCGGATCTCGTCACCGATCTTTCGGCGCGCAATCGGACCCGGGAGCTTGCAGGACCATGGGACATAAGCGGGGACCTTGGGCTCAAACTGCATAGGAAAGGCAAGCTTGCGGTCAGCGTGACAGCTGATCATGATGACCAAAGAGAGTTTCGTTACGAAGTGCGCGCCAAGTACACCTCCGAGAACCTCGTGAGTACGGCGCAAGCGAATGGATTCATCCGCTCCGACCGCATCGAGGGCTCTCTCGATCAGGACATCATGCCAAAGGCGAGCGGATCGCGATTCGCCGCCCTTCGGATACGAAATTGCCGGTATTCGTATTTTGAAAGCGACAGAAATCGGCGGGCCGGGAAAGCGCGGGTGAACTGCCCCGGCTTTGCCGAGGTGGGTCCGCTCAGGTCGCGAAAATGGAACACCTTTCTCGCGGCCGTGACGTCGAAAAACCGGATTGGCGCGACCGTTCAGGCTGACCTTGAGCTGCCGTTCCCTTTTGATGCCGAAAGCCCGGTTAATGCGGCCGTCAGGATTGTTCCCGGGCCGGTGCTCAGTCAAAAGATCGCCAGAGTGAGTGGCGGGGTGAATGCGTCCATCACGGCCATTCCAAGCGGAAATCCCGTTCTCCAGCGCTTCGATGCAAAAGTCGACTTGTCGGCCCGGGTTCCCGAGTTCGGAGTCCTGGTCAAGGCACTCTCGGGAACCGTGCTCGCGATTCCAGCCCCCCTTCAGGCGCTTCGAGGAAAGGCCGCGATGAACTTGAACGGAGCCTTAAATCTGGCAGGCGGGCGGCTGGTAATGGATGTTCAGTCGGCGCTCGCGTCTCCCAAAAGGACGCAGAGACTGTTTGCGGAGGGAAGCGGGGACGTTGAGATTTCTGTAACGCGAGCCGCGGTGGGACGTCGTTCCCGTCGGATCGCGGTGAGCGCTAACGCCGATCTCAAGCTCTTGGATGCGCGACTGAGTTTGCCGCGTCTTTCACCGGGGCCTCCGCCGCAGCTCTTGCCGGATCAGCGATTAACGGGATCCTCGCTAGCGAAGGCGCTCCGGGCGGCGACGCCGAAACCTCGCGACATTGAGCTGAGTTACTCGGTTCGTATCCGCACTCCGAAAGACAGCGTTCTACAGCTTGCGTCGAATTTCACGCCCACGCCGATTCCCATCCGCCTTAATCTTTTGTTTCAGAACCCCGGCGAGCTGAAAGGCTGGGTTCGAGTCCGTCAATTCCCCTTGGAGTTTTTTGGCGGAAAGAAGGAGATCGGCGATGTGAATATCGCCTTGGATACCAGAAAGGAACGAGGACTTCTGGTCGGAAGGATTCAGATCGCGGCTGGAGATGCGAAGACAATCATTCCTCCGCCTCAGGCGGCGGGTCAGGCCGCGGGACAGGCTGCCCCGGGCCGAGCGGCTCCACAATTTTCAGTGCCTCTGATGCGGATCGCATCGTCGATACTTTTCGGGATTCCTCTGGACGAAGTGGCCGTTCAGCCAAACCTCACGACGAGACCTCCGGAAATCAGGGATCGCGAGACTTCTGAGTTTGTGCACGTCAAAAAACGCTACTGAATGCCTTATGTGTAATGCGAATAATAAATTTCTTTATATGTATTAAACAAATAAGAACAGGTTCGATATACCCACCTTCGAAATCAAAGCTTGACGCCGGGTATTCCGAATGCCTGACGGCAATTGGTTCGAGAGGCGCCTTCGGAAGTAGCGGAGGCGTCCCTGCAGTCGAAGCGCCTTTCGAACACTTATGTTACACTGACTTCCATGATCATGGATGACAAGACAACCCAGCCGGTCCCCACTTCCAGTGACCTTCAACGGTCCTTCACCCGCCACCTTCAATACACGCTGGTCAAAGATAAGTTTTCGGCGACCAAAGCCGATCTTTATCTGGCGCTGGCGTATGCCGTGCGCGACACCCTCGTCGAAGGGTGGCTGGAGACCCAGCAGGCTTATCACAGGAGTGACGCCAAACGGGTTTATTACCTCTCGATGGAATTTCTCGTCGGAAGGACGCTCGGGAACGCGCTCATCAATACCGGCTTGATCGACGAGTGGGAAAAAGCACTCAAGGTGATCGGAATTGACGCCAAGGATCTTCTGGAATCGGAGTGGGACGCGGGACTTGGAAACGGCGGTCTCGGGCGCCTTGCCGCTTGCTTTCTTGATTCAATGGCGACGATGAGCTTGCCGGCGTACGGTTACGGAATTCGATACGAGTACGGCATGTTCCATCAGCGGATCATCGATGGCTGCCAATCCGAATCCCCAGACAGCTGGCTCCGATACAATAACCCGTGGGAGTTTGTCCGGCAGGAACATCTTCATAAAATCCAGTTCCAGGGACGGGTTATCCCGTACACCGACGAAGAGGGGGCGCAGCGCTATTCGTGGGTGGATACCCATGAGGTGATGGCTCTTGCCTATGACGTTCCGGTTCCCGGCTATGGCAACGGAATCGTCAATACGATGAGGCTCTGGAGCGCGAAGTCGACGCGCGAATTCGAGCTGGAATCCTTCAATCGCGGGAATTACCTCGGGGCAGTTGAATCAAAAATGAGGAGCGAGAATATTTCGAAAGTTCTGTATCCCGCCGACCATATCGCGGAGGGTAAGGAACTTCGGTTAAAGCAGGAATATTTCCTCGCCTCGGCGACCATCAAGGACATCCTCGCGCGGTTTGAGTGCAGTCATAAGGACTTCTCGCTTTTACCGCAAAAAGTCGCGATCCAGCTCAACGACACGCATCCGACGCTCGCGATTCCGGAACTGATGCGGGTTCTGCTCGATGAAAAGCGGCTCCCCTGGGACGAGGCGTGGCAGATCGCCGAAAAGACCTTTGCCTATACGAATCATACCGTGCTTCCGGAGGCGCTCGAGCGCTGGCCGATCGGAATGTTGGGATATCTGCTGCCGCGGCATCTTCAGATCATTTACGAGATTAATCGTCGCTTTCTGGATCGCGTGGCGAGTCGCTTCCCCGGTGATCACGACCGCCTCAGGCGTATGTCGATCATTGGCGAAGATGGAGAAAAGAACGTCCGAATGGCGCATCTTGCGATTGTCGGGAGTCACTCGGTGAACGGAGTTTCGGCCCTTCATTCGGAGATCCTGAAAAACGAGCTTTTCAGGGATTTTCATGAGCTCTGGCCGGAGCGGTTCAACAATAAAACGAACGGAATCACTCAGCGCCGCTGGCTCAAGCACGCGAATCGCGGACTCTCTGAGTTGATTTCGTCGGCCATCGGCAAGAGCTGGGTGACGGAGCTCGATGAACTCCGGAAACTTCGTGACCTGGCCGAAGACCCTGATTTTCAGCACGAGTGGATGGAGGTGAAGCGCGCCAACAAACGAAAGCTCGCCGCGCAGATCCGGAGGACGAACGGCGTCGACGTTTCGTCCGAGTCCATGTTCGATTGCCAGACAAAGCGCATTCACGAATACAAACGGCAGCTCCTGAACGTCCTGCACGTGATCACCCGGTATAACCGGATTCGATCAAATCCCGGCCTGAGTGTGGCTCCCCGGACCGTGATTTTCAGCGGCAAGGCGGCGCCTTCCTACACCATGGCGAAGTTGATCATCCAGCTTGTGAATTCAGTCGGTAATGTCGTCAATAATGACCGGCGTGTGGGCGATCTTTTGAAGGTGGTCTTCCTTCCTAATTACAACGTCTCGCTCGGCGAAATGATCTTTCCGGCTTCCGATCTGTCGGAGCAGATTTCAACGGCCGGGACCGAGGCCTCGGGGACGGGAAACATGAAATTCGCGCTGAACGGCGCTTTGACGATCGGTACGCTGGACGGCGCCAATATCGAGATCATGGAGGAAGTGGGTCGTGAGAATATCTTCATCTTCGGTCATACGGCCGATCAGGTGAATGACATCAAACGGAACGGTTACCGGCCCCGCGACTATTACGAACGCAATCCCGAGCTGAAAGAGGCGGTGGATATGATCGCGAGCGGAGCCTTCTCGTCGGGAGATCAGCATTTGTTCCGGCCGATCGTTGAAAGCCTGCTTGGACGGGATACGTACCTGCTCTTCGCGGATTACGGCGCCTACATCGAAGCGCAGGATCGTGCCGACCAGCTCTATTTGCAGCGTCATGAGTGGGTTCGTAAATCGATCGCGAATACGGCCGGAATGGGCAAATTTTCGAGTGACCGCACGATCGCGGAATATGCGCGGGAGATCTGGGGGATCAAACCCGAAAAAATCGAAAAACTCGACCGCCGGGAGCTCGTGATCCAGAATTTCTCCGAAATTCTCAGAAAGGACTAAGCCACTTTCTCGGCGGCCTCGGCTGTCGCGATCGGCAGAACCATGACCGGGCAGTCGGCCTGCGCCAGAACCGGTCGGAGCACGGTTGCGTTCGGATAGTCGCGATACCAGGGCATCACGATGAGATCGGCGGGGATTGCGCGCGAGGTCTCGATAATTTCGGCCACCGGCTCGCCCATTCCGAGAACAAGCCGGATCTCGATCGACTCGGGAAGGTTTGCGAGCGCCCGCAGTCTTTCAATAAATTCCTCCTGCCAGGCCCGGATCCCGTGCTGAGGCTGATCGAGGTAACGCGGGATCGGGAGCGCGGCCCTTTCAGGCGTTTTCCAGAGATCGCCATACGTGGGGACATGAAGGATCGTCAGACGCGCGTTTTTGGCGTGAACGATGCCGGCGATCGGCGAAACCGCCGCGGCGCATTCCGCCGAACTGTCCTGCGGCAGGACCATGCGTATCGGTTTCCAATGATCCCAGGCGCCCGGCGTTGGTTTGTATGGCGTGAACACGATCGCGCATCCGGCCCGCTGCAGAACGGCTTTCGAAACCGGGCCGAGACCCCGGATCTCCTCTCGACCGCTCGCGTTCATGGGCATCACGATGATCGAATTCGGGTGTTGCGCGGCAAAGCGGGGAATCATTTCGGCCGGGGGGCCCGGCACCTGCTCGATCACGGCGTTACGGATCTGTTCCCTGCGAAGATGCAGGTGATCGATGAGATCGCTCGCGGCCTCGACTTCATCAGGGGCGTGCACATAGCAAATTGAAGCACCGGATGCCTGGGCGATCGCCGAAGCCACCGGGATCACTTCCTTCGAAGCCTCGCTCTGGTCGAGGGGAACATAAACCGTGGGGAGTAGTTTCTGGGAACTCATGCCACCTCCTGCCATCCGTCTGCAGCCCAGGTCCACTTCCGGGTCTGTTGCGGGTGCAGGGAAACGGTCTCCGCTCCCCCCAGCCGGACGGGAACATCGAGCCAGCCTTTGTGGGTGATCTCGACTCCTTCATTCGCGAGTGAAATGGATACCGGCTGACCTCGCCAGATCACCTGGAATCGAAGTGCCTTCCACTCGGGCGGCAGTCTTGGTTCAAGAGAAAGGCCGTGCCTATCCGCGCTCATTCCGGCAAACCCGAAGATTGCCGCCTGCCAGAGACCGCCCTGGGCGGCTGAGTGCACGCCGCCGGATGCATTCCCCATGTTATTTCTGAGGTCGACTTCAGCGGCCATTCTGAAATACCGGAAGGCCAAGTCTAGCCGCCCGAGTCTGGCGGCGATCAGGCTGTAGATCGCGGGACTGAGAGAGCTGCCGTGCAACGTGCGCTGTTCGTAAAAATCAAAGTTGTCGCGCTTCTGCTTTTCGGAGAAGCGATCCCAAAACAAATGAAGCAACATGACGACATCAGCCTGCTTGATCAACTGTGTTTTGCCGAGCTTTCCCGTGTCGAGGAAAATCCTGAAATCGACGCCGCCCGGCTGATTGTCCCGTGTGGCCGTGAGATCTTCGAGGTCGAAATAGCCGCGGAATTGTTCCATCACGCCGTTTTCACCGTTGATGCGCGGGTGGGAGAGCTTCTCAGCGACCCGCTGCCAGGTCTGGAGTTCGCCCTCGGGACCTCGTTTGAGCTGGATCTTTTCAGCCAGGTCATTCCATTTTTCCGGAACACGGTCCGCCATTTCATGGGCAAGCGCGACCGCTTCATTCAGGTTCCAGCGGGCCATCTCGTTCGTGTAAAGGTTATCGCCGATGTCCTCATGGTATTCGTCCGGCCCGATGATGTGCTCGATGTGGTATTGATGATCCTCGCCGAGTTCGGCGCGGCTGGCCCAGAATCGGGCGGTCTCCATCAGGATTTCCGCGCCGGGCCCGAACAGAAAAGTCTCGTCTCCGGTCACGCGGTAGTATTGCAGTAAACTGTATGCCACATCGGCCGTGATGTGGTGCTCCTGTTCGCCCGTCAGCACGCGAAGGCGCTCTCCCGTCGGAGAGACCAGAAAGCTCGGGGTGGTTTCTTCTCCCGTGTCGGCCGATTCCCAGGCGAACATGGCGCCCGCATATCCGCTTTTTTCAGCATTTTTTCTGGCCCCAGGAAGCGTGTGATAACGGTACATGAGCAGACTGCGCGCGATTTCCGGCGCCGTGAAAGTGAAAAATGGCATCATGAACAGCTCGGTATCCCAGAAGACGTGTCCGAGGTAGGAGTTCCCGGTCAGGGCACGCGCGCCGATTGAGACTCTCTCATCTTCGGGGTTGGCGGCGCTCAGAAGATTGTAACAGGCGAATCGGAGCGCCCTTTCGGAATCGGCGTCGCCGTCGATTTCGATATTCGAAACGGACCAGCGTTTCTTCCATTCCTGAAGGTGGGAACGGAGATGGGTTTCGACTCGTTTTCGGGTCGCGAGTTTCAGGTGATCCCGGGCGTGCGCGGCGGGATTGTTCGCGTCACGGGAGGTGAAAATCGTGATCAGCCGGTCAATGCGGTAGGTTCTCCCGAGTTCCACTTCGAATTCCCAGTGCTCGGCGACCCGGTTCTCGATCCGGCTGATGTTCGGGAAAATAATTTCCCCGCTCTCGAGGACCAGACGGCTCGCCGTCGCGAAAACGATCTGCGCTCCCCCTCGATACGAGTAACGAACGATCGCGGGCATGCCTGGTTCGTTCACGGGGCCCGAGACAACGGTAACCTTGAAGGGATAAGGGTTCAAATAGCTTCGATGCTGGCTTTGATACAAATCAGCTTCAGCTTCAAAACGGATCCGGGCGGAATAGTTCTCCGGAACGAATTTCAAAGACTGGACGAAAAGATGGCGATCCGATTGAGAGGCGAGACGAAAGCCTCTTACGTTGCTGATCCGGCCCTCTGAATCATGATGTTGGAATTCGCGCCACATCATCGCGCGGCTCATGTCCAGAACGCGTTGATTGGAGGCGAGCGTTCCGGTGGTCAGATCATTCTCTTTTTCGCGATAATCCTCAGAGCCCGCGGATCCGAGAATTTCCATTCGCAGGCGCACCCAGTCGGGAGCCGCGACAAGTCCGGGTACGGAATTTTCGCCCGGGATCATGTCGAAAATTCCGGCCACCAGGGTGCCGGGTCCCAAAGGTGAGCCGCGCTCAAACAGGGTTCCGCGGGTTCCGGCGTACCCGTTACTGACCGCGAGCAGTGCTTCGATTTCAAGTTCGCGCGCCGGATTGTAGCCTGCTTCGGCAACGATCCAGGACGGGTCGCGGTGGGGGGACTCGGGAAGCGAGTCTTCCTCCCCGCGTTCAATCCGAGACGCGAGTTTTTCAAGAATAGCCAGGGTATCGTCGTTTTTTCCGCTCGTTTTCGCGAAGGACCAGTCGGTGAGCTCATCACCATCTTTTGCGCCTGGCGGCCGCGATCCGATCAGCAGAACGTCGCTCGGGTCGAGTTCGTGTACCCAAATGAGTTTGCGAATGCACGCTTCCAGAGACTCGTGTCTTCCCATCGCGACAGGTTCGCCCGACCTTCGATGTCCCCGCAACGCGAGATCGGGCTCGGACCAGTGGCACTCATAAAGGCGGTGTCGAAGGTGCGGTCGAATTGTCGAGCCGAGTGGCGGGGCTTCGGTTGGGGGCTTCCGCGCTCCCGTTTCGGTGAGGGCGACGATCGAAACTCCGAGCGTCAACAGCCGTTCGAGCAGGCGATCGGCTTGGGTATCGTCCGGCCGTTCGGTATACCGGTTCCACTCGAAAGCGATCAGGGAGAACGAGCGGTTGAGTTCCGTTTCCATTCGTCTGCCCAGGCTGCAATGAGAACGCCAGAAACCAGATTTGCGGCTTTTTGGTCCGCGGCTTGCGTTCTTTCGGTACATGGCACGTTTCAAAGCCGTTATTTTGGATCTTGATGGCGTGGTGACGCAGACCGCGCGATTGCATGCGGAGGCCTGGAAGCGTCTTTTTGACGAATATCTTGGTAAGCGGACCGAAGGCGAAGCCAGGCCGTTCGATGTTGAGCGCGACTACCTTCTCTATGTTGATGGGAAGCCGCGACAGGACGGCGTTCGTGGTTTTCTGGAATCGCGCGGGATTCACATCCCGCTCGGCAACCACGCCGATTCCCCCGATGTTGAAACGTGCCATGGATTGGGAAATCGCAAGGACGGCTATTTCAAGGAAATCCTTCGCCGCCAGGGACCGGAGGTTTTCGAGGACGCGGTCGACGCGCTCGAAGCCTGGCGGCAAAAGGGATTGAAGACCGCGATCGCCTCATCCAGCAAAAACTGCGCGGAAATTCTCGAGAGCGCGGGCCTGGAGGAACTCTTTGATGTTCGCGTCGATGGGACGCATTTGCAGCGCTGGGACATGCCGGGAAAACCCGCGCCCGACATGTTTCTCGCCGCGGCACGGGAACTGGGCGTGCAACCGGGCGAAGCGATGCTTTTCGAAGACGCGATTTCAGGAGTTGAGGCCGGACGAAAAGGAGAGTTCGGGATGGTGGTTGGCGTCGCCCGGAACGGCTCAGCCGATGCGCTGAGGCGCGCGGGCGCCGATCGGGTGGTCGCAAAATTGACTGAGGTGAGCAAAGAGCCCTGAGCCCCTTCGCGCGCTATTGCCCGAAGCTGTAAAGAATGCTTCCGAAGAAGTAAGCTCCGTCCATCGAAATTTGCTCGGCAACGGTCGCGCCGGATGGCAGGTAGCTGATCGACCTTTTTTCCACGAATCCTCCGGCGCTCACGCCCCATTTTCGGTTGAACCAATACATGCCCTGCGCTCCGAAGCTGATATTTCGATAAGAGGCTTCTCCCGAAAGTGAGCCGCCGTTTGTTCCGGAGAGAAGGAGCGGGATGAAATAGCTGAGCTTTGTTCCCAGACTCCAGCGCTCCGTGAGCTGCTTCCTGATGTCGACGCCGATGGCCCCGCCCAGGGCCGTTACTGTCTCGGAATGGAGAGTCGTCTGTACTTCGCCGGAAACCACTTCGGGCGTGAGTCCCAGATACTGTCTTGCCTCGAATCCCGCTTTCGGCGCGATGAACCAGCCGTAGCGATCTTCATCGAGCCCGGCCCTGTATTTCGCGACGGCTTCGAACGTTTTCCGCTGAAAATTTTGCTGGTTCAACACCAGCGTCGTATTCTCGACTGCTAAGCCCAACCCGAGCTGTGGTTTGAACCAGTACTCCGCGCTCAATCTCAAGGTCATGGCGCTCGAAGACGTGCTGCCGCGAAAGCCCATGGCCGGGCTGATCACATCGTAAGTGTACGGGGCCGTCATGAGCGAAAACGCGAGATAGCCGGATGTCTCGGTAAAAATCGCGGTTCGATCGAGCTTGAACTGACTGATCGTCTCCGGTCCGATAGCGCGAGGCTTTTTGTCGACATCGAGATTCGCGAGTGCCCGGATTGTCCACTTGTACCCGCCCTCGGCGGAGAGCGCGAAAACGTTCGACGTGCCCGAAACAATCACGGGCTTTGCTTTTGAAAAGTCCCGATCCGAAACCCTGGCGATTCGTATTTCATAAGCTTCGGCGCCATCGACGGATCGCCATCTGAAAGTGAGTTTCCCGGATGACGGAGGGGGCAACAGGGCGGGAGGGGAAATCGGGACGGGACGCCCGAGGGCCCGATGTTCAATCGTGAATTCATGCACCGAACTCGCTTCACTTGTCCACTGTCGCCCGTGCAAAGAGGAGGGGGAGCCGGGGGGTGGTTCGAGAACCGATTGAACGGTCCACTGATAATCTCCCGGCGGCAGAAAGCCGAGATCAAGCTGGGTGCCTTCGATAATTCCTTTATAAGTGGATTCAGAACCCCGCTTGACCTCCACCGCGTATTTCGAGGCATGGGGGGCGGTCTTCCAACGGAGAGTGGTGCCGATTTTGGGATTATAAAAAATGAATTCCGCATCGTCTTTGGGTGACTCGAGTTCCGGAGGTGTTGTCATGACGACTAACGGGGCGAGCTCGCTCCATTTGCCGGGTTTGTTGACTTTGTCAATTCCCCGTACCTGGAAGACGCAGATCCCCGGGTCGAGTTGTCCCTTCCATTTGGCGGATGAGAGGCGTTGTCTCAATAATTCCTGTCCAGCGCGTTCGATTCTGAGCTCGTAGCCGATGGCGCCTTCGACGACTTCCCATTCGAGTTTCACTTCTTTGGCCGAGGCGTGCGGAATGGCGCCAGTCAAAATCGCGCCCGCCATTCCGACAAGAATTATTCCGCGAATGAAAGAAGTCTTCATCATTCCTCAATCTCATCGGAAGGATTCGTCAATTCCTTTCCTATTGTTTGAGCCCTGCTTTCGGCTATGAACGCACAAATATTTCAATACTCGAGTGGAATTATCTTTTTGAATCAATCCCGTGTCGAACGGGACACATCGCGCGAAGTTTTCCGAGCTTGGCTATTATTAAAGGAATGGGGGAAGCTTGGAACGTTTTGCGGTAACCCACCAATTTCGACTGATATTTGCTTCACTCGCTCTGGCGTGGAGTCTCGTTCATTTATCCGGTTGCTCGAACGCGAACCTTTCGTTCACCCCGATTGGGAAGCGAGTTAATTTTTCAGCGGCATCCGTGCCGAGTAGTACATTTACGGTAAATAATGAAATCTTGTCGCTCATGATTTCGAAAATTACTCCGAGCGGCGGGCCGGCCGCGGGTGGAACCGTCGTTACGATCGACGGAGAAAGCTTCATGGCTGGCGCGACGGTTACGGTCGGGGGGGCGAGTTGTGCGACTCCAGTATTCGTTTCGTCGACAAGAATGACCTGCACGACCCGGGCGCACGCTCTTGGCCTCGTCGATGTCATTGTTACGAATCCGAACACGATGTCGGCGTCATTACCCGGCGGATTTAGCTATCGTACCGCGCCGACGGTCAGCGCAGTCACCCCGGCCAACGGTCCTCAAGGAGGCGGCACTTGGATCACGGTCACGGGAACCGGATTCGCTCGGGGTGTGCGCGCCACGGTCGGCGTGGGGAGTTGCTCGGAACTTCTTTTGATCTCCAGCACGCAGCTCGGTTGTTATACTCCCAGCCGCGCGGACTCAGGCGGTGTTGCAATCACCGTTACGAACGATGACTCGCAGTTTGGGACGGGGGCGACATTCACGTATGATCAGCCCCCCGCGGTGACGAACAAGATGTGCGCGAATACCGCCTCGGCGGAGCTAACAGGTGTGCTTTACGATTCTGGAGGGGCTTCGGGGAATTACATTAACAACAATAACCAATGCGAATTCAGAATTACCGCGCCACCCGGCAAGGCCATAACGTTGAGTTTTTCAGCTTTTGATCTGCAAGAAGGGGGTGATT
>DATDSK010000298.1:0-11732 GCA_035291325.1 Bdellovibrionota bacterium
GAACGCTGGAATTCCCGCCGCTGCTCACGAAAAGGTGTTGCGCCGCTTGTGCAGAGGGTCCGGCTGCATGGGCGAGGCTGAAAAAAACCGTAAACAGCAGGATCGTCTTTTTAAAAAGGCGCATTGATATTTCCTCCAAAAATTTGCAAGCACGGGTTCAAAACGTTCGTAGTTACGAGTCGCGCACAAAGGTGTAGATCGGTTCTGCGTGACACACTCTCGGTAAAAACTCCGTGACGAGTTAAAAAGCAACGAATGTGCCGCAATGCAACAGCTTGAAGTGGCAGTGTTTCTTGAGCAAGCCTCGCACCCAAATTGACCATGAGATTGACAGTTGTTTAGAGCTGCCGTGAGATAAGGGGTCTAGGGTTCACCATCATTTAAGTTGAAAGCGGGGGCCTTTTTAGATTGCCGTGCTCGAAATCCAGGAGGGGTGCCGTTTTGGCGTGGTTCGGGTAAAATCGCTACCGAGGGGGATTACTCGGGGGAATGAGTTGAAATCGCGCGTGCGGCGGAAGAGCTGAAATCACGCGCCTGATACTCTCGCTCAATCTTTTAGATATCGATTCATCAGCGAACTCCCGTACGTTTGAATCGCGGCATGAACATTGTGACATTGACATCGAAGCGTCAGGTTATCGAGCGTATGCTTACCTCCCAACGAAAAGTCCTTCAGATGATGAATTTCTAATAGATGTTTGGAGCCGCAGCGCACCCCGGTTTCCTTATTGATGAAAGTGCATTGCACCTGGTCTCGCTTCCATACGGCGCTTCTCAGCTTTTGAGGAATATGCCGGGTCCGTTTCGCTTTTGATTTCTCCGCCGGCGGAGTCGCGAGGAGCGTCTTTTTTTTGAGCTCCTGCTTGGGCTCCTGGGCCTCTTTCACTTCGGGCTTCTGTTCGGGATCCAAGCGCTTCAGCGCCATATCCGCGAGCATCTCAATCAGTTCGGCGTAAGAGGGGTTCGGATTGCGATGAGAAAGGAGAGCTTTCAGTTTCTCGATCTTGGCGAGGAGTGTCTCTTCAGCGGTGAAGCGAATTTCGGTTTGGGTGGCCGAAATCGGCCGGGCATGTTCCGCTCTGGGTGCCTCGGGCGCAAGCTCCGCGAGAAGCCGATCGCAGTCTCGGCGTGATTTGCCGGTGACCTTTGCCACGAGTTCCTTCTTCGCGGTATGGGAATACGTTTTGCCTCGATCCTTCTCCTCTCCTTTCAAGAAGTGCTGAAGCGCGCTTGCATTCGATAAGCTGAGTTCTCCGGTTTTCAATGCAGACTCGATCTCCGGCAATGCTTTGAGCAAACGCATCGCCGAAATCCTCCGGTCCGCGCTGCCCTCGCAATAGCCAAGGCCTCGCCTGACATAGTCAAAAATGGAGCTGTATCCTTGTTCGGCATAGAGACGCCGGTGCTCCACTTCCCTGAGGTGCCACAGAATTTCGGTCGTCACTTCTCTTTATCGCGCGACAAGCAACCGGGTTTGACTGAGCAGATCTGAATCAGAAAGGCATTTGAGGTGTTTCATATGATCGTTTCGTATCACGGGAAATTCTGGCCTCTAAAACGCACGACGTTGCCCTGAGAACGATAAATTTCGAGGGCAGCAAAATCGGGGACGATGAGCTGTAAATGACTCAAACGAAAGAAACAGCGCCTATTTAAGGGCCTTCATAGAAGGGAATCCGATAGCAACTCGGTTCAAGAGCCGAAACTCGGTCAAGTAAAATCGCATGAAAAAATGCGCCGGGCAGTTTTCGTGCGCCGCTCTTTTCAAACTCTCTTCTCGCGAATGGCTCCTCAAAACGCAGCTCACCACCCCAACGCAGCTCACCACCCCACTCCGCACTTTCTCACTTACCAGCAGTTTTCTTGTGCGATGCCCGACCAACGAATTTCACCACGACACGTCGGTTTCATCGCCAACCCGCGGCGAGATCTTCACGCATTTCCGAACCTACTTTTTAAAAGTTCCGTTCACCCGATCGGGATAAAAGCATTCGTTCTCAGGCCATTGATGACCCGAATGACATGAGCCCTGCTGTCGGCCAGAAGTTCCATAAACTCGATTCCGCAGCCCGACGGCCGACCGGGTTCGTTATTGGAACGAACCCAACGAACGATTCCGATCCCTTCGATATTCAGGCTTTCCTTCGCCGAGGCGACTTTTATGGCAAAGGAGACGGAAGTGCCGACGCTCGGAAGACGATCGGCAGGAAGGAGTGCGAAAAATCCCCCTTTGCCGAAATTGAAAGTCTTCGTTTGATATCGGTCATTGGCAGCATTCACGCTGAGTGAAATCTTGAAATCGGCGGGAATTCTTTCAGCTCGCGGTTCCCAGGCTTCCGGGGTCGGCGTCAGGGCTTTTTCAATCACTGAAAATAGGGCCTTGCGGTCGAACGGCTTCGCGAACACAGCTGAAGCTCCCAATTCATAAGCTTCTTCGATCTTGATATCGGCGAATCCGGTAATGAAGGTCACGACCGGAATTTCCGGTGAATGCGCTTTCAGCTGTTTCAGAAGAGAGATGCCGTCGCCACCGGGCATGCGGATATCCGTGATCACGACATCAATCGGCCGTGATTTGAAAATATCAAAGGCCTCAACGCCGTTAACGGCGGTCACCACTTCATAGCCTTTTTTTTTGAAATCAAAGGCGATCGCTTGGCGAAGACCTGCCTCATCATCCACGATAAGAAGAGTGGTTTCCTTTTTCATGAAACATGTCCAGGAGGTTTGCTGGCCTGAATCAGCTCTTCTCTTCTTGCGCGAAGAAGCGAAATCGCCTGATCGAGTGCCTTCTTCATTTCCTCGAGTTGGCTGGCGAGTGCTTTGGAGTTTGGATCCAAGCGCAAGCTTTCCAGCGTTCCGTCGAGGATGAAATGAACCGTCGAAAGCGGATTCGATACAGCGTGAATAAACGCGCGTTCGTTGAGCATACAAAACTAGTGTAACTGATGCTGTTCGTTTCTAAAAGGTCGAACGAGAGGTTGCTTGCGGATCGAGTCCGAAGAGGCGCATTAACCCGCCTTGAAACGCCAAATCGAGTCGATCTCCGTAAAGCGAGACCGTGCGCTTGACCGCGTCCAGCGCGGGGATTTTTTCCGAAGGTGACCGGGCCCAAATCGTACAGAAAGTCTCGGCGACGGCAATCAGTTTGGCCATCGGGTGAATGCGGCTGCGGTTGAGCCCCAGCGGGAATCCTAATCCGAGGCAATCTTCGTGATGCTGATATGTAATCTGAATCACATCGTCCGGAATTGATGGCACCCGGCTCAGAATGTCCATCCCGCGGACCGGGTGTGTTTCGAGAGCGTGGACCTGATCAACGGTTAACTCATTGCGCGGCTTGTCCACGATCGATGGATCGATTTCTCTCATTCCGATGTCGTGGAGTAATCCTCCCATCGCTACCTTGAAGAGCGTCATCGGGGAAGTCCAGCCGATCTGCCTTGCGATCATGACGCCATAAAGGCTTACCGCTACGCAATGTGAATACAAATAGCCCCGCTCGGCCTGGACCGATGAGAGCATCTGAATCAGGTCCTTGTGGTCGGATACCAGGGAGACCATTCCATTCACGGACACGGAAGCCGCTTCGAACGTGTCCTTATCAACGCCATCTGCCATCATCTGTGTAAGAATGATCTCGTTCGTGTGTTTCAGGAATTCGAGCTTTCTTCTTTTTTCGATCGCTCCGCTTGATTGAACAAGAGGAACGAGAGATAGGTTGAAACCGACGTATTTTCGGAAGTCGTCCTTCTGCAAATAGAGAAAATGAATGTTTTTAGTCTTATATGCTCTAATCCGATCTGTCGAAAGGTCTTCGCCCTGATGAGCAACCTTGACGAAGTTCCCTTGCGACAATCTGATGAAAATATTATAGCGAATCTGCCTTCCAGAGACAAAATCATCAATGCTGATCGGACAATATTCGAGATCTTTGGAGGCGGTATCTTCCGGGTTTTCTGATTTGACATCCTCGAGATTCAGATACTTTTTCAAAATATCCAAAAGGTCTTCTTTGGTGAAAGGCTTGGCGAGAAAGGCATCCGCGCCGACCTCGTGTGCTTCTTCCGTTTCTTTCAGTTCGGCGAACCCCGTCGTGAGAATAACAGGCGCGGGCTTGGTGCGCTTCACATAATGGGTCAGCTCGATTCCGTTCACTTCCGGCATGTTGATGTCGGAAACGATCGCATCAAAGTCTTCCAGCCCGATGATCTGTTGCGCGATCCTCCCGCCGTTCGCGATTCTAATCGTCGCGCCCGTCTGTTCGAGTGCGCTCTTCAATGCATTCAGAAATGCTTCGTTATCGTCGACAAGAAGAATGCGTTTGTTTTTTAAACTCAACATTTGTTTGTCAAAAGTAACATATTCTGTTCAGAATTAATATGCCTGGGTGAGCAATGGGAGCACGTTTTATCAAACACATTAAATTGGTTTTTTTGGCGCTCGCGTTTTATCCGGCTTTTGGCTTTGCTGACCTCAGTTATGACGGCTCTCTCACGATTCTTGAAGGAATTGTGGAGCCAGTGGCGGTTGAGTTCGAAATGCGCACAGGAATGCGGTTTAGAAAGATGGAAGGCGCCGGGGCAAGTATCGGCTATTTAAGGGCGATGAAAGGGGAGGTTGCTCTAGGAGGGGTTGCCAGACCGCTCTCCGCAGCAGAAAAGGCGGAGCGGCCCTATCATGTTGTGATCGGGTTTGACGCCCTCGCTGTTTTCGTTCACCAAAGCAACCTTTTGAAGGATATCTCGAAAGCCCAGCTCAGAGCGGTTCTTGAAGGAAATATTAAGAACTGGAAAGAGCTGGGTCTGCAAGACCGACCGATTCAGGTGGTTACAGAATTTAAGAATAGCGGTCGCGCGACCCTGCAGTTCGTTAAAGATGCGATTCTCGGGACCGCTCGCTACGGTCCCGAGAAGGAGGTCAATACGCCTCATGAGTGCGCTCAGTACGTGGCTTCGAATCCCAACGCGCTTGCGGTTATCTCGATTGTGAATTCTCAACCTGGACTGAAGCTGGTTTCGCTGAACGGGATCAAACCGGAAAGAGAAAATGTCCGTTCGTCCGCTTACGAGTTGGCGCGACCGTTGTTATTGGTCAGTAGAAAGATTCCTACGGGCGAGGTTCGGACCTTTATCGATTTTCTATTTTCATATCGAGGCCAAAGAGTGGTGGAGCGGAGGTTTGTTCCGGTAAAATGAAGATTAAAACGAAGTTGTTCTTGGGAATCTTAATCAATATTGCGACCTACCTTCTTTTGATGGGGGGGATCTACTTTGGCCAGACAAAGTACGCCGAACTTCGTGTTATTGAGGAGTATCACGACATCAGAGTTCATGCCTGGTTAGATGCTCAAAGAGAGACCTTGCTGTGCTTGGATGATTTTTTCGGGCGAGCGCTGGTAGGAAGCAATTCCTCGCGCAGGTCAACAGTGATGCCTGAAGGCGTTCAGCGCGCCCTTAGCCAGATATCGATGCTTCTGGATGTGGAAGAACGGGAACGAGGAGTTACGGCCGAGCCCAGCTTGGCCAGTGCTCGCGCCAATTTGCAAAAAATAGAAAAAAGCTTTGGTGCTATTTATAACGGTATTCGCTCGATTGATAAAAGCCGTGGCGAGAGGAAAAGTATTCTGATTTTCGAAATCGTTCCGCGCGCCATCGGGCAATTCCTCCCGATGGTCGAGGAGGCGGTCGCGAACGAAAAGATCGAGGCTGCAAAGGCTGCTTACGAAGTTGATTCGTTTCTTGATCGGTTGAAGTGGTTCCTACTTGTCTTTGTCTCGAGTGCGGTTCTGATCTCCGTCTTTCTGAAATTTGCGATTAACCATTCGATTCAGCGATCTTTGAGAACCGCTCACCGGGAGCTGGTGCGTGGAACTCGTGAAATCGCGGCTGGAGACCTGAGTTCGCGGCTCCACGTTCGGACTCGGGACGAAATGGCGGAGCTGGGGCAGGCTTTCAATGAAATGGCCGATAAGCTCCAGGAATCGCGACAACTCCTTTTGGAGCGAAATCAGGGCATGGTCGCAGCATCGAAGATGGCGGCGCTCGGCGAGATGGCGGCAGGCATTGCTCACGAAGTCAATAACCCGCTCGCGGTGCTCCGGGTTCTTGCCGAACAGGCTGCCGAGGAGCTCAACGAACTTGAGAAGCCGCCGCATAACGCGATAGCTGCGCTCGAGCAGATCAGCAGCCATACGCAGAGGATCGGCGGCATCATCGATGGACTTCGCTCATTTTCCCGTGATAGCAGCGGAGATCCCATGAAGCCGATCGAAGTGTCCGCTGCGGCTTTGAGCGTGCTCGACTTTTGTCAGAAGCGGTTCGAAAGCAACGGGGTGGAACTGAAGGTCGAAGGACAGGAAGTAAAATCCCGAACGCGTTGCCAGCCCGCTCAGATCGGCCAGGTTGTTCTTAACCTTCTTGGAAATGCTTTTGACGCCGCTCTAATGTCTTCCCGTTCGCCCAAATGGGTCCGACTCAAAATAGCAGAGCTATCCGAGGAAGTGGAAGTCACGGTCGAAGACAGTGGAGATGGGGTGCCTCTCGCGGTGCGAGGAAAGATTTTTCAACCCTTTTTTACCACGAAGGAGGTCGGGAAAGGGACCGGACTCGGTTTGAGCATCTCACAGGGGATTATCGCGCAGCACGGCGGCAGACTTTTCCTCGACGAAACGGCAACTCAGACGCGTTTTGTAATTCGCCTGCCCAAGGACGCGATTCTGGAGTAGAAAAGGGGGATGTGGCCCCTCCTCAAAAGACTGCCTGCCGGGAATTCCCCCGCTTCCGGAGATTCCGGCTCCGCGGATGTTCTTGACCGCTTTCTCGAGTACGTCCGTGAGAAGGACCTGACTCTTTACCCCGCCCAGGAAGAGGCGTTGCTCGAGCTCTATTCCGGAAAGAACGTGATTCTCAATACTCCGACCGGATCGGGCAAATCGCTGGTCGCGACCGGGTTGCATTTTCTCTCGCTCGCTCAAGGACGCCGCTCGATTTACACCTGCCCCATTAAAGCCCTCGTCAATGAAAAATTTCTCGCTCTTTGCCGCGATTTCGGCCCCGAGCAGGTGGGCATGATTACCGGGGACGCGTCGGTGAACCCGTCCGCGCCGATCCTCTGCTGTACGGCCGAGATTCTGGCAATCGATGCCTTGCGAGCGGGACGGGAAGCTCCGCTCGACGACATCATCATGGATGAGTTTCATTACTATTCCGATCGTGAACGGGGCGTCGCCTGGCAGATTCCCCTCTTGGTGTTGTCGCGCGCCCGGTTCCTGCTCATGTCGGCCACCCTGGGAGATACCGCGTTTTTTGAACGGAGCCTGACCGAACTCAATGGCCGTGAAACGGTCAACGTCTATTCAGCTACACGACCGGTTCCGCTTGATTTCATTTATAGCGAAAATCCCGTTCATGAGACCGTAGCTAAGCTCGTCGCCGAAAGTCGTGCGCCGATCTATCTCGTCAGCTTCACGCAACGGGGTTGCGCCGAAGAAGCGCAAAATTTCATGAGCATTGACCTCTGTACGAAAGACGAGAAGCGCGCGATTTCAGCCGCGCTCGAAGGCTTCAAGTTCTCGAGTCCTTACGGCAAGGAGATGCAGAAGTTCATCAAGCACGGGCTTGGTCTGCATCACGCCGGTCTTCTCCCGAAGTACCGGGTGCTCGTTGAGCGGCTCGCGCAGCGGGGGCTTCTGAAGATCATTTTCGGGACCGACACTCTGGGCGTCGGCGTCAATATCCCGATCAGGACCGTGCTTCTCACGAAGCTCTGCAAGTTTGACGGCGAGAAGACGGCGATTCTCAGCGTACGAGACTTTCAGCAGATCAGCGGGCGCGCGGGACGGCGCGGTTTCGACGATCGGGGGACGGTCGTTGTCCAGGCTCCGGAGCACGTGATCGAAAATATTCGGATGGAACAAAAGGCTTGCGGTGATCCGAAAAAAATCCGGAAGCTGGTCAAGCGCAAACCCCCTGAAAAGGGCTTCGTTTCGTGGAATCGCGAGACTTTCGACCGGCTCGTGAACGGTCAGCCTGAACCCCTGGTATCCAGGTTCAAGGTCACGCACGCCATGCTTTTGCACGTGCTGGGACGCGCTCGCGGCGCAGAAAACCCGGGCGAGAACCCCTGCCGAGCCTTTCGATCGATCATCCGGAATTCTCACGAGACGCCCCACGCGAAGAAGCAGCATGGCCGGAAGGCTTTCGAGCTTTTCCGGTCCCTCGTGGATCGAAAGCTGATCGAACTTAATCCGCTTCGCGTGAACGTGGACCTTCAGGATGATTTTTCGCTCAACCAGGCTCTGTCGCTTTACCTCATTGATACGATCAAATTACTCGACCGGGATCATGAAACCTACGCGCTCGACTTGCTCACGCTCGTCGAGTCGATTCTCGAAAACCCCGAACTCATTTTAAGAAAGCAGCTCGACCGGCTTAAAACCGAGCGGATGGCCCAGATGAGATTGGACGGGCTAGAGTATGAGGAGCGCATCGAGGAGCTCGAAAAACTCGAATACCCGAAACCGAACCGGGATTTTATCTACGAAACGTTTAATCGCTTCGCTTCGGATCACCCGTGGGTGGGGCAGGATAATATTCGTCCGAAGTCCATCGGCCGCGAGATGTACGAAATGTTCTGCGGCTTTGCCGAATACATTCGCGAATATGACCTCCACCGCGGCGAGGGAATCCTTCTCCGGTATCTTTTCGACCTTTACAAAGCGCTCGTTCAAACCGTCCCGAGCTATGCCAAGAACGAAGAAATCGAAGCGATGGAGATGTACTTTGGCGCCATGGTGCGGAACGTTGATTCGAGCCTCTTTGACGAATGGCAACGGATGAGGGGAGGCACGGAGCCTTCGCCGGATCATGCAGGCGGCGATCGAGCGGCTGACGAGACGGACGCGCACGAGCTTTTTCCAGATCCGCAGAGAAACTCACGGGCGTTCCGGATTTTGCTGCGAAACGAGATCTTCCGTCTGGTTCGCGCGCTTTCGGTACGGGACTATGAAACCGCGGCTTCCCTGTTTGCGCAGGAAGGAGAGGGGCAGTCGGGCTCTTCGGGCCGGGAGGGAAGCGCGCCGACCGCTGCGGAATTGGAAAAGATCATGGAGGAATATTACCAGGAGCATTCCCGGATCCGGACGGATACTCAGGGCCGAGCTCCGAAACACCTTCATCTCAGGGAAGGGGAACCCGGATCTCATCTTATCCGGGTTCAACAGGTTCTTGTCGACATGGATGAACACAATGATTGGGTCCTGGAGCTAGTCGTGGACCTCGCGGCGTCTCGTCAGGCGCTCAGGCCGATTTTCATTTTTGAACGGATCGGCGCGGTTCTGTAATCGCGGGCCCTCAGACCAGAGCCTTGTACACTGCCGAAAAATCCTCGTTGGAAGATCCGAGCTGACGGGCTTTCTTGAAGCTTTCGTTCGCGATCGCCGCGGACGGAAGCGAGACTCCGATCTCGTCAGCGAGGGCAAGGGTCAGGCGAAGGTCCTTTTGCATGTGTTTGAGCGGAAAAGCCGGAGAAAACTGACCAGCGCCGATTTGCGGGCCCTTGAGTCGGAACATCGCGTTCGCGAGCGCTCCCGAATCGAGGACGTTCAGGAAATCTTGTTGCTCCAGTCCCGCTGCTTGGGCAAGCCCGAGTCCTTCGCAAAGCCCGATCATCATCTCGCCCATCACCATGTTCACGATCAACTTCATTCGCGCGCCATTGCCGAGGGTTCCGAGATAAAATATTTTCTTCCCCATTTTTTCGAAGCAGGGGAGGGCGTCCTGATGCAGGCTCTCGTCCCCCGCCGAAAGAATGACGAGGTTGCCTTCTTCAGCCGGCTTCTTGCTGCCTGAAACCGGTGCTTCGAGAAAGCGTGCGCCGCGCGCCGAAACGGCCGCACCGATTTTGCGCGAAGTTGCCGGATCGACGGTCGAAAGGTCGATATAACCCTTCCCGACCGACAGACCGTTCAGAACACCGTCTTCGCGAATCGCGCTATCCGGGTTGAAGAGCATGGATTCCGCGGCAGCGGGATCAGCAAGCATGGCAAAGGTGAGGAATGAACGTTCGACGGCTTCGCACGGGGAGCGAACGACGTGCGCGCCGATTTCGGCCAGGGGTTCGCATTTTTCGGGAGACCGGTTCCAGACGGTGACTTCGAAACCGCCCTTCAAAAGGTTGCGCGCGATCGCGCTTCCCATGATTCCCAGCCCGAGAAAGCCGATTTTGCGCCGGTCCTGGTCGATATTCACGGGACTCTCTCCTTTCATCAACTCGTGATGTCAGCTTTGTAATTTTTTTCAATCCAGGTTTCGAAGTCCCGCCACATCCGGCTCGCGGATTCCGTATTGCTGGCGATTATTTCGGCACCGTGGACGATGTGAATGGAGGCGTCGAGCTGAACCTTTTCGTCAGACGAGTTTCGTCGCGCGGCCGCCTCGATCTTCTGCTTCGCTTTTTCCCAAAGGTCGTCATTTTTGAGGTTACAGAACTCAGCCAGTGGCCGGCCCGAAAGCGTCGCACCGGTGAGCGACTGGATAGTTTCGCGGTGACTCAGACTGTTTCCCGGGTTCCAGTAATGGGTCGCGAGATCTGCGCCGACTTTCGGGTTATCGGCAAGATAGCCGTATTTGCGTTCGAAATGGGAACGCGTCTGGTAGACCGCCATGTGGGCGAGCAGATAACCTTGGTACGAACAGGCCGACTCGGCGCCGAGCAGATGAGGAATCGCGAGGATCGGACGCGGCGAACAGTCCACTCCGAGGATCTCCTTCTCGCAACGGCGCGCGAGCGCGGTGATTCCGGCTGGCGTCATCTCGCTCTCGGCAAGAGAATAGAGGCGATCTTCGAAAACAGGAACGACGAGGATGGACCGCTCCTGAAAAGCCATGAAGGGATGATCGCTGGTGAGGAAATTTCGGATCACTTCGTCCGGAACCGGCTGACCGTGAACGTCCTTGGCATAGAGTTTCAGCCAATCCGCGTCGTTGATCAGTGAGTCGCAGAACATGGACTGGGTTTCGGAATACGCCATCGAGGTGGGCGGATATTCTTGCGAAAAGCAGGGAGCATTCTTGGTAATGTTCGAAAAGTGGGCCGCATGTCCGCCTTCATGGAAGAGCGTGAGCAGGGCCTTACGGCCGCTTCCGATCTGAGTGGGAGTGGCGTTGCTGGTGAAATTGATCCGGGCGGGTTGCCAGCGATCCTTGTCATAGAAGCAAGGCCCCGGGCCGTGCATGAAGCCGTTTTCATATTTGCCCGGACGGTCGAAGAGATCAAGGTGAAGGGTGGCTCCGCGATAACCGATTCCGAGGCGCGCAAAGCTTCGCATCCAGGTTTCAAGCGACTTTTCGAAACGAAAGTAGGGGTTCAACTGTTTCTCGGCATCTCCGGCGGCCGCGAATTTCAGGTTATGGCCGAGGACGGAGTCTTTGCCCTTCTGACGCGCGAGCTGCTCGAGGTGTTTGAGGCAGGTCTCCCGCGTCAGAGTCTCGAACTCGTTGAGAATCGAGACGAGCTCTTCCCTGGTCATTCGCTCGTTCTTCTGAACCCGGTATTCGAAGTAGTTTTGATATCCGAGGGCTTGCGCGAACTGGTTTCGCTTTTTCACGAGTTCGATAAAGCCATTTGAAAGGACCCACTGTTCGAGCCTGAGGAGGGCCTCGTGAGACGTCTTGCGGACGTTTTCGTTGTCTGAAGCGGCGAGATTCGTCGAGAGTACGTTCGTGGAGCCT
>DATDSK010000299.1:0-16893 GCA_035291325.1 Bdellovibrionota bacterium
CCTGTAAGTCGGCTCAAAAGGGGCCTGGGGGAGCATGACCCATCGCGGTGGCCATTGAAAAAGCTCTTTCGCGACGAAATAGAACGCCGAATCATCCGGCCAGGGGACGGGAACGAAAGACAGCGCGGAAAGCCATACCCAGGTCGCGCCGAAAAACGGAATAAGGCAAAGCAGCCAGAAAATCGCCGTGCTTTTTCCGTGTGGCCGCTTTAGATTTCCATTTTGCCCGCCCAGCATGCGGAGGACATTACTTGAGCTCTCGGCCCTTATCAACAGAACAGCACTCCGGAAGAATGCGCGTCGTCTTTGGCTCGTCTGGCCGACTGGGTTCTGCGTTTGTCCGTCAGAGCACGGAACGAGGCGGTGCGATGTTGATGATCCCGTGGGACCGCGCGAAAACGGCCGAGTCAATTCCGGATCGTCCGTGTGACATCGTATTCGCCGGTGGGCTTACGGATCCAAAGCTGCCGGAAGCCGAGATTCGAAAAGCGAATCTGGAATTCCCGCTTGAGATCATCGAGAGGACCCGGTCGCGGCCGGGGACGCGATATCTGACGCTCGGGACGATTCTTGAGCGGTTTCCCGAAGCCTGCTCCTCGAATCCGTATCTCAAGTCAAAGTTGGAGCTGGGGCGCGCTATCAGCAGTCTTGCTGCCGAGCCGTTGAATAATGGCAGGTTTCTTCATATCCGGTTGCATACGCTCTATGGCGGCGTGATCCAGCGGCACATGTTTTTGGGTCAGATGGCCACGGCCATCGAGAAGGATACGGAATTCAAAATGAGCGCCGGCACTCAGCTTCGGGAATATCATCACGTCGACGATATCGCGGTGGCGCTCGATCATATTCTCGCGCGTGCCTGGCAGACCTCCGAAACCGATTTGAACTCAGGGGAGGCGGTTCGGCTTGCGGAGGTTGCGAAGGCGGTTTTTGAAGCCTTCGGTAAAACCCACCTTCTGAGAATCGGCGCGTTACCGACGCCTGGGGGCGAAAATATTGATCGTGTTTTTGAGCGAAGTTCCGGCTTCTTTTTGCCGGTTTCACGTAGACCGATCCCCGGGATTATTGAGTGGTTACGGAGATCCCTGCGGCAAGCTTGAGCGCGGCGCCGGGGGTACGGCCGGTTTTCAGAGTGTGCTCGGGAATTCCTTGGAATTGATCGCTTCCGCAACCACGACGCGCGGGCGTGCCTTCGAATCATCAAAAATTCGACTGAGATACTCTCCAAGCACGCCAAGAAAAATGAAGGTCACGCTGTGAAGAAATAACATCAGAACGACCAGGGTGGTGAAGCCCGGAAGAGGGGTTCCGTTGATCAGATATCCGACCAGATAGTAGCTGCCGAGTGCCGACGCGAGCAGGAACAGGAGAAGTCCGAGAACGCCGATCAGCCGAAGCGGGGTTTTCGAAAAAGCCGTCAGCGCATCAATCGCGAGAACGAAGTAATGCAGAATTCTGAATTTGCTTTTTCCCGAAATCCGAGGCTGCCGATCATAGACAACGGCGATCTGTTTGAAACCGAGAAAGGAAACGAGACCCCTGAGATAAAGGTTCCGTTCAGGAAGGCGCTTCAGAACCTCGACAACCTTCCTGTCGAGTAATCGGAAATCACCCGAGTTCTCGGGAATTCTGAAATCAGAAATCCTGTTCAACAGCTTGTAAAATCCGGAGAAAAGAATTTTCAGCGCCCACGGGGCATATCGCTTGCGGCGAATGCCGTACGCGACGTCATAGCCTTCATTCCATTTTCTGACGAATTCCGGGATGACCGCCGGCGGGTCCTCGAGATCGGCGTCGAGTTCAATCACGGCATCGCCCTTCGCGATGCTCAGGCCGGCAAAAATCGAGTTCTGGTATCCGAAGTTGCGGGAAAACCGGAAAGCCTTCAGGTATGGCCGGGTCCCGGCGAGATCTTCCGCGACTTTCCAGGTGTCGTCAGTCGACGCGTTGTCGGTGACAATGATTTCAGGCGAGTAGTCGCGGAGCTCTGATTTGAAAAGTTCGTCGATTGCCTGAACGGCGGCGGGGAGGTTCCGGGCTTCATTAAAAACCGGGATGCAGATTGAAATCGTTTTCTTTTCCATCTGTGATCAAATTAGTCGTTCAATGCCAGAATTTCTACCCAAAAAGCCCGAATTCATCTACTTTGGTCGCATGGCACCCGCGCGTAAACGATCGTATTTTGCGTTCTGGTTGGGGCTGGTCGCGGTCCTTGCGTATTGGTACCTGGTGAAGCCAGTCGGTGGAATCGGCTACGTCGAGGATTTTTGCTCCGAGCTGAGCCGCCGGGCCATGGCTGAAAATCTGCTCAAATTTTCAGCTCCGACGTTCGTCTCGGATCTCTTCATGGCGCCGTTCGGAAGTCCGATTGCCTTTTTTTCCTGGTCCATCGAGCGTGATTGGCTAGGGGCGTATGTTTGGATGTGGAATCGCGAATTCCCCTTCCTCTGGGTTTACTTCGCCTGCTCCCTGCTTGGCTCCTATCTTGTCGTTGGGGCGATTTTGCGCCGGATGGGTCTTGGTTCAGTTGCCGCCTGGGGACTTGCTGCCGCCGTCGTTGTCCTTCACATCCCCCGCCATTTCAAAATCTGGTATCACATCGAATATCTTTCGCAGCATTGGGTGTACTGGAGCCTGTTTCTCGATGCGTGGATATGGCATCGCTTCATCCGCGAGAAACGCTGGTCCTGGAACCTCGAGCTCTGGAGGGGCTTTTGTCTTTTCGGAGTTCTCGGTTCGCCCGGGTATTTCTGGGGTCCGATGGTTTTGGAGTGGATCATCCTGCGGCTCTGCCTGCTCGCGGTTTTTTTTCTGATGCTCCGTCGCGACCAGCGCCCCGCGATCGAGGGACGTTTTCGCGGCGCGATTTTGCCGCTTTCGCTTTGCGTGATATGGGCGGTCATCGAATTCCGCTGGTTTATTCCCCTCGTTTCCGAAATGAAGAAGCTCGGAGATGTTTGGCAGGGACTCGGATGGTTTGCTCACCTTGGCTATGTTGTTCGGCCACTTTGGCTCGATTCAGCTTATCACCTGGTTCAGTCCGGCCTGGCGCTGATCGGCTTGTCGCTGCCATTCGCGCTTCCGCCGGTCGACAAGCCCGAAAGCGTGGTTACCATCGGATGGCTTTTTTGGATTCCCGCGCTCATCGGGGTTTATCTCCTGAGGAAAAAAAGGGGTGGCCCGGGCGTCGTGGCTGTTGTTCCGTTTCTCAGTCTCATCGCAATCGCGATCGCATATTTTGGCGTCGGCGGTCCCTATTTCCTGCAGGAGATGATCCAGGCAACCGTTCCGTTCATGAAGTTCTTCCGGGTCACTAGCCGATGGGGGCAGTTCCTGCCGCAGCTCACGGCCATTTTGATCGTTCTTGCCTGGCCGGAAATCACGGCCTGGTTTCGTGATTTCGCGGCCCGCCGCTCCCGTCAGGCGCTGGTCCTGATTTTCGCCGCGTTCTCACTGGTTGAAATCAGCTGGCTGCTCCTTCCCGTCAACATGCTTCCCCCGCTTCACGCTTCGACGGAGCATCTCCTGAAAAATATCCGGCAGGAACCCGGAACGACGGTCCTGGATCTGCCATTTTGCGTGGCCGGCGGAAACGGGGTTTGCACCCTCGAACAGTGTCCCAATTACCCCAAGTCAACCACGGGCCAGTGTTTCGGTAACTGGCATGAGAAGAAGGTTTACGGAATATATCAGGCGAGGCTTGCGGAAAGTCAATGCGACCTGTATCGACGGCCGCCCTATTCGTCCTGGTTTCACGCGTGGGCGGATCAGCGTTGCTTCAATGAGGTGGAATGGAATGACTTCTGCCGATACCTGGACGAGAGAAGCGATCTCGCCGCCATTTTGGTTTACCCGGAGATCTGGTTCGGGGCGGCCGATTCGGATTGCCGGGCGCGGTTTGATGCGAAATTGGGAGCGCCCCAAGACGAGGGCTGGTTTTATTCGAAGTCGACGCGCGGGGGGGCCGGCGCGGAGCCGATGCGGGTTTTACGCTACCGTACGAAGTGTCGCTGAAGCTTCAGCTCAGGGCCAATACAGCGCCTCGATTCCCGCGAAGCAGGCGTAGCCGCCGGACGCGGCATCTTGAAGCGGGATAAAAAGTTCTGCCCTCTTTTGGCCGGGAATGCGGCTTCTGATTTGCGCGTAATCCTGCTCGGTTCCCGCCAGCCAGCAGCCGCCGAGTTCACGGCCGTTTCGGGCGAATTCTTCGATCGGCTTCCAGGTCGGAGTTTGCAGATTCAGATCGACTTCTCCAAATGAACCGCGAAGGTAATAGCGCAAAGGCCAGTAACTCCAGAAATCCAGAGTGGAGGCAACGCAACGTTCACGGGGACATTCCTTTTCGAGCCAGCGCGCGGCCAACATCGAGGGGTCGTGCTCGGTGCCGTATTTCAGAATCGGGATCGAGAATTGGAGAAAGAAATACGCGATCACCGCCGAGCAGATCCAGCCCCTTCGTTTCGGCAGGAAGCTCCAGAGCGCATCGGCCCAGAAAAGGGTCCAGCCGGGGACGAGCGGGAGAAAGTAACGTTCATGGCCGATGAAGGTCAGGCTTCGGCCCCGATAGCTCATCACCAACAGAAAGAACGTGCCGATCAGATGAGCGAGAAAAGCTCTGCGCCAAATCCAGAGACAAGACGGCTGGGCGAAAGATCGGGCCTTACTGAAAAGTCTGACGGCATACCGGAAAAAAACGATCAGCAGAAATATAAGAAATCCCAGAACGGCGATCCTCGGAACAGGTTCGACATGAAGCAGGAACCTGAAAGGCTGGTGTCCGGCCATGATGCTGAAAAACGCGATGAGTTCATCTCCGAGGCTTCGGGCCTGCTCGCCGTGCGCGGAAGCCGGTGGCGGGAAATTCTTGAGCACGGGAAAAGCGAGCACGAGATAAATCGTGATGGCGAGCGCGGCTTTTCCCGGGTTCCTCCGGGCGGCCTTGCCGAGAAGGGTGATTACCGGAAGAAAGACAATGAGGTGCCCCAGAAACGCCGTTGTGTGCGCCTCGGTCGAGAAGCCGGCGAGAAGCGCGAGCCGGATCCAGCGGACTTCGCCGGTTCTCGCGATTCGAAACGATTCCGCGAGAAAATAGGCGAAAAGCCCCAGCAGCAACGGATGAGGAAAGCCGACATGACTCCAGATCAGGACCATGGGGCAGGAGGCCGCCAAAAGCAGGAACCAGAGTGGGAAGGTCTGCCGATCGGGCCGCTCATTACCGCGAAGAATCCGGACTTCCCGGAAAAGGACAAACGCCCCGATCCAGAATATCGAGAACGGTATGATTCTCACCATCCAGGGCTGGGGTGACAGCAGATTCGGAGAAACCAGAATTCCGTAAACCGAGCCCATGGCCCAAAAATCCAGGGGCCCGGTGTAACCGATGAGCGGATTCAGGCTTGCTCCTCCGCCCGAAAGCAAGCGTTTCCCTTCTTCCAAAATAAATGTGTAGACGGCCTCATCACCACTGATGGCGGGAATGTTCAAAGTGAGAAGGCAGAATAAAAAGACGAAGCCGATCGTGACGATCAGAAGCTGTTCAGCGCGGGATCGTTCACGAAAGTTTTGAAACATGAGAATTCCTCATCACCCGCAATTGCTGGGTTAGAATCACAAGGAGTGTCAGTTGAAGGAGGTTGACGCCGGGACTCCAGTAGAGCTGGAGGGTTCGATCGAAATGATCGAGGAGCCAACTTCCAATGCCCCAGAGACCGAGTTCGGACCAGTGTCCGAGATAATACCAGAAGCAAAAGACGTGGAACGGGATAATCAGGTATCTGAGTACCCATCTGGGACGCGGAAGTGCGGCAAGCGAAAAGCAGGCCGGCGCGATGTATTGAAGCGCGATCGCACTCGAGGTGGATACGAGTGAAATCGGATAAAAGAGAAAGGCCGTTTTCCAGGGACGGTTTCGCAAAAGCCAGCCGACGCCGAGAAGCATGAACAGAAAAAGCGGAAACCAGATCGGCCTTAATGTCAGGGCTGCATCGGTGAAACCGATTTGCGTGGCCGACCAAGCGATCAGCTTTGGAATCGCCGATCCCCCGCTGTTTGATGAATAGAGAAAGATGTTCCGGATGACCGCGCCGGGATCGGAAAGCAGGTACGGGCTGAGAAACAGGACCCATACCCCGAAACAAATGAAGAGGATCCTGAAACGCTCACGCCAGGTCATAGGGCGAAGAATCATCCAAATCGGCAGGAAGGCGAAAACGTGTTTTACCGCGAGTGAGGCTCCGGTCAGAACGAGAGTCGAGGTCGGGAAAGGCGCATCACTCCGGGCGTCCTTGTTCGATTTGACATAGAACCAGTAGCCCAAGGCGGCCAGGGCCAGCAGCAAGGGTTCGCAGTTGCAGTGAAAGCCGGAGATCACCATGGCCGCTGGACTGAGCAGAAAAAAGATCATCGCGATCCTGAGCCCGAATATCCGCCAAAGCACCCACGCGGTTGTCCAATCGGCCAATGTCATGAGCCCGGTCGCGTAATAATGAAACCCGTTGATCGAATCGCCCCCCGGCAGCCGGTAAAAAAGTTGAAAGAACCAATAGCAGATCGGGCCCCAGTTCGCCCAGATCGGCACGTCCTGGTAATAATTGGACCCCAGGGGAAGTCGGGCAATTTTGAACACGGTCTCGAGGTCGAAGTTGTGCCCTGCTAGCGGCATCAGGTATCTGATGAAGATCCCGAGAATGCCCAGGAGTAGAAAGAGTCGGGCGTCTTTTTCAGCTTTCATGCGATATTCGGATGAGTACGTCACAAGAGCGGATTTTCCAAGCTTAAACGGTTGTAATCCAAGGCACTTAATGGCAAAAAACAAAGGTGAGCAGTCGAATACAGGAACTCGCAAAAATAGAAATTTCAGAGGCAGAGAGGCATCGCGCTCAGGAAGTCCTAAGCTCCCAAAAAGTCGCGGTCTTTATCGTCGCCTACAACGCGGAAAAAAAGCTCGAAGCGGTTTTTGACCGAATTCCAGCTGAAATTCGGGACCGGTTTGCCGAGATTTTCGTGATCGACGACAGTTCGCAGGACCGGACTTACGAAGTCGCCCAAAAAGTTAAGTTGAAATACCCGGCGACGAACATTCAGGCTTATCGGACTCCGTTCAACCGGGGGTATGGCGGTAACCAGAAACTTGGGTACCTCTACTCACTCGAAAAAGCTTACGACATCGTTATTCTGCTTCATGGTGACGGCCAATACGCACCCGAGTATCTCCCCCGGGTCATTGCCGGCTTTGCGGACGGTGCGGACGCGGTCTTCGCGTCACGAATGATGAACAAGACTTCCGCGTTGAAAGGCGGGATGCCGCTTTACAAGTGGGTCGGAAACCAGGTTCTCACCTTCATCGAAAACAAATTCCTGAATACCAACCTCTCGGAGTTTCACACCGGTTTTCGGGCATACCGGACGAGCGCGCTCCGCAAGATCCCGTTTATTTACAACTCGGGCGATTTTCACTTCGACACCGAAATCATTATCCAGGCGGTCGCGACCGGCTGGAACATCCGGGAAGTCTCGATTCCGACTTATTACGGCGATGAAGTGTGCCACGTGAACGGCGTTAAATACGCCTGGGATTGCATCAAGGCGGTTATCAAAAGCCGCCTGGTCCAGATGGGGCTTTATTATCATCGTGGTTTTGATTTCGCGCTTTTCGAGAACGACAACTACCAATTCAAGAAGAGCCCGCATTCGCTTCATCAGTACGTTCTGACTCACGCCCAAATCGGCTCCGATATGGACGGGGTGGAGTTAGGCGCGAACCGCGGGATCATGAGCAGCCGCTTCGCCGAAAAAGCCCGTTCTCATTGCGCGGTCGATATCATGCAGCCCGATCTCGCCGGAACGGCGACCGCGATGAGCATGGATCTGAATTCGCCGTTCTCTGAAGCCCTGGGGCGTGAGCGCTTTGATTATTGCGTGGCGCTCGACGTGGTCGAGCACATGAACCGGCCCGAGGCTTTTCTCGAAGAGACCTTCAAAATTCTGAAGCCCCACTCCAAACTCTATATCAGCACCGCGAATATCGCTTATCTGCCGATCCGGATTTCGCTGTTGCTCGGCCAGTTCAATTATGGAAAACGCGGCATTCTGGATCGCACCCACACGCGCCTTTTCACCATTCGCACGCTGACCAAAATGCTGGAGCAGTACGGGTTCCGGGTCGAAAAAAAGGTCGGCTTCACTCCGCCCATTTCCGACCTCGTTGGCAAGGGGTTCATCCTCAGGGCGATCGAGGCCGTTCATCTTTTCCTCTCCCGCAGGTGGCCGACCATGTTCAGCTTTAACTTTCTGATCGTCGCGACGCGTACGGATGATCTTCAGGATGTTTTCGAAAAAACCATCAGACCCTCGTAATGCGCTGATTTGTGCTTCAGAAGAAGAGCTGAAGGTGCCCGCTGCCGCCGCCCCAGGATTTATTGGAACCGAAACGGTCGAGATCGGCCGAGCCGAGCAGGACGATCCGGCCTTTGTCTTTCAGTAAAAACCCGTAGCTGATGTTCAGGCGGTGCTCGAAGGCACGGTTGAATTGCGGCCGGATGCCGATCTGTTCGTCGCCTGATTCCTGGTGCAGCGCCAAAATGTAAGTGAATGTCCAGGTATCTTGAACTGCGAAGCGGAGGTACGGAAGCCAGTCCCGGTAGAACCCGATACCCCGATCCGTGTTCCAGATCCGTCCGGCGAATGCGAGTCCCATGGTGAGAGAGCGGGTGGTCCATTCGGCCGAGGTCGAAAGACGGTTCGTGTACCAGTTCCCGACGGGTGCCGTTACGGGGCCTGTCGGGTCACGGGATTCGTGCTTTCTGTCGAACTGGATTCGAAACGCCGCCGCGTGAACATCCGAAAGCCGCCGCCGTCCGTAAAATGAGGCAAACCATTTCCAGTAGAAGTAGTCGTAATTTTCATTGAAAAAGCGCCAGCGCGTCGGCGTTTCGTAGCGGGCCGCGTATTCCAGGAAGTTTGCGTCGGTCCATGTTCTTCCGACGATTCCGCGAGCATAAGGAAGATCAGGTTCCAGAAAAGTGTCGGGATTGTCCGGGTACTTCAAACGCGTAACATCGACGAAGGTGTTGAAGATACGGATTTCGTGACGATCGTTCGGCCGGAGCATGAGAGCGACCCCGGTGTCGTCGTTCGGTTTACGAAAAGCCGGCTCACCATAAAATACAAAACCCAGGCGTTTCCATGGCAGGAATATGAGTTCGATGATGTGATGGGTACTTTGCCGTTCGAGGTTCGATTCATCAAAATAGGTGAACCGCACTTCGAAGCGATCCGAGATCGCCTCATGGATCTTCAGCCGGTTCGCGAGCATGAAGCGAGTCGTGCTCAGGCTGCCGAAATTCACCTCGAGTGCTTTGTCTCTTGAAAGCCAGTCGTACTCCCAGGACGGCGGAGTGTTATAGGCGAGCAGGTCTGAGAAATATTGCGAGTACAGCGTCGAAGGGCCCTCGAAGGACTCCTGCTCGACTTCGCTCAAGCTCTGATACTCGGGGAAGTTTTCCCAGCCAAATGCGTCAGAAACCAGGAACATGAGCGCGACAGCAAGCAGGAGTGGCCGCATCGGGACGAACGGCTACAAATTCCGGACCACGCTCGCCATCCCGGCGCGTACCTGGCTCGTACCTGGCGCGGAGTGGCGCGCACGCGACCTCCCGGTTCGAGCATTGCAATTCCCGTTGGCACGGTGAAAACAGGCCGAATTGAAGCAATCGACTTCGCGCGTGGAATTGCCATCGCATTGATGATCTTGAGCCATGGGATCAAGGGACTCCTCACTTTCGAACAGATGCCGTCCTGGGGATTGGTCCCGATTCATCTCATCACGAAGTTTTCGTCCACGCTGTTCATCATGGTCTTCGGGATGTCTTTGCGGGCCGTCTATCTCCCGCATGTCGGAACGCCGGCTTGGCCCGAGAAGCGAAAGCGTCTGCTGGTTCGCGGCGCTCTCGTATTTTTCTGGTATAAAGCCCTGACGGTCGTCGAGATGATCCATCAGTACCCGCGGTCGGAGATCGTGGATGCGCTGCTTTACAGGGCATTTCCCGTTTACGTCGAGATCCTCGGCTTTTATGCCGTGGCTCTTCTGTGGCTCCCGTTTGCGCTTCCTGTGTGGGCAAGGGTTACGAACGGACTCAGATATCTCGCCATCGTCGCAATGGGCTTGCTCGCCTATATTCTCTATCATTCATTCGATTTTTGGGGCCTCGAGGCCCTGAAGGCAATTTTCGTTGAAGACGAAAAGCACTATTCCTGGGGCCAGCTCTCCCGAGGTCCGCTCGTTCTGCTCGGACTGGTTATCGGAGATATTACCGCCCGCTGTTATCGCGGCCCCGCGCGCCTCTGGCTGGCGGGGGGCTTGCTCACGATCGGGATTTCTCTCTTCTCACTCTTTTTGCTGAGCGCTGGTCCTGATGTGAATGCTGAGTTGATCGCGATCGCCAAAAATGTCGGGAAACACCCGCCCGAACTCCGGTTCGCCCTATTCACGCTCGGCGGTTCTTTCGTGATATTGTCGGCTGCCATCGCAGGAGGCGCGCGGCTTTCGACGCTGTTCGCGCCGATCACGGCGATTGGCAAGAATTCGCTCCAATCCTTCGTATTTCATGTCATTGTGATCTTTGGCGTGTATCGGTATCTTCTGGGTTACTGGCACAACGTTTCATATCAGCGCGCATTAGTCCTGACGGCGCTTTTAATGGGGCTCACGTTTCTCTGGGTCAAGGTGGTTCATTGGTTCAGACCAAGGTTTCTCTCACGCTGATGCTTCTGATTCTTATCGCCGCGCCGTGCTTCGCCAAGCGAGCCCGGGCGGGAACCCCGGCTTGGACGAAACGCCTCGGTCATCGCATGCTCAAAATCGAAGCGGCTGATCCGGGCCGGCTCGGCCTCTACATCAAGGATCTCAGTAACGGCGAGGAGTTCTCTTTTCGCGCGAAGGAATATTGGTACGTTGCGTCTGGCGTAAAACTCCCGGTCGCCATTGAGGTTCTGCGGCAAGTCGAACAGGGAAAGCTGTCGCTCTCCGAAACCTTGAATTTGGAATCCTCTGATTACGTCGACGGAGCCGGGCTGATGAATCACCTGCCTCCCGGAAGCCGCGTTTCAGTCGAGATCCTCATGAGGGAGATGCTCATCCACAGCGATAATACCGCCAGTGATCTGCTCATTCGGAGAGTAGGGCTCGATCGCATCAATGATCTTGTGATGAGCCGTTGGCCCGGCGGGTTCGGGAGGATCACGACCCTGCTTGATGTGCGACGGAATGCCTTTGCCGGTCTTCACCCCGCCACCGCGCGGCTGAATAACCTCGATTTCCTGCATTTCACGTCCGCGAAAGACGATGACGCAAGGATGAGGATGCTGCTCCAAGTGCTTCATTTGAATCGTTCCGACCTTCGGGTGCGCACTCTCGACGGATCCTATTCAGCTTATTATTCGAAGCGACTCAATTCCGCGAAGCTCACGGCCTATGCGAGGCTTCTTGAGGACCTCGTGGAGGGGCGGGTACTTGGTCCCGAACGCACGAAATATCTCTTGAATATTCTTGCCGAAGTCGAAACCGGCCAGCGTCGGGTCAAGGCGGGGTTACCAGCCGGGTTTGTCTTTGCTCATAAAACAGGGACCCAGCGTGGCCGGGTTTGTGATTTCGGCATTATTTGGAATCGACGTAAGCCGTCGGTCCAGCGAGTTGTCGTCGCGGCTTGTACCCGCGATTTCTCGTCGAAGGAGCGCGCCGAGAACGCTTTGCGACGTGTCGGGGAAGCCGTTTCGCATTCGGGGCTTTTCAGGCGCGAATCTTGAGTGCAACCACGTGTGAAAGTCCCACGTGCGCGCAGCGTTTCGCTCGTCGTGTTGGTCGCGACTTTTTGGTCGGCCGCCGTTACGGGCGCCGGTTCACCGGATCGCACGGCTTGGGTTTCTCTTTTGGAAAAGAAAATTCGCGCGATCGACGCACAAAGTCCCGGTAGCCTCGGTGTGTTCGTCAAGCGGGTCAAAGACGGATCAACGATGACCTACGAAGCTGAAAAAAAATGGTATCTCGCTTCGACGATCAAGATTCTCGTCGCTATCGCGATTCTTCAGGAACAGGAGTCGGGCCGGCTCTCGCTCGATGAGGAGTTGACTTTGAGATCCGAGGATCGCGTGGATGGGTCCGGGGATTTGCTGGTTTCCCAGCCGTATTCGCGGCATTCCATCGGAGAGTTGTTGGAAAAAATGCTCGTCAGGAGCGATAGTACCGCGGCGGACATGTTGATCCGCCGAATAGGCGAAGAGAACCTGAACAGGAAAATCGAGCATGAGATGGGGGTCGCGGGTTTCGGCCCGATCACCACGCTACTTCGGGTCAGGTATGCGGCGTTCGGCGAACTCCATGAAAGTGTCGCCAATCTTACAAATCTGGATTTTATAGAACTGAAGAAGGTTCGAGGGCCTCGTGCCAGGCTGAGGGCGCTCATGCGAAAGCTCGGGCTGAAGCGTGAGCAGTTGGGGGCGAAGAGTATTGATGAGGCGTTTGAGCGCTATTACGCCCGCGGGTATAACTCGGGTTCACTCGTGGGGTTTGGAACGGTTCTCGAAAAGCTTGTCAGAAGGGAGCTTCTCTCTCCAGCCCACACGGAATTACTGCTCGGCTATATGGAACAAATTCAAACCGGGGATCACCGGATAAAAGCAGGGATTCCAAAATCGGGTCGTTTCGCGCAAAAAACGGGTACTCAGGTTCGGCGGCTCTGCAATGTCGGGGTGATGTTTCCCGGCCGCTCCGAGGCTTCGGAGCGCTCGGAGGACGATGCGGTCGTCGTTGCCGCCTGCGTTGAAAAATACGCCGATTTCAAAAAAGCTGAGAGGTCGCTTCAACATGTTGGACGCGCGATTTCCGAGTCAGGGCTGTTGAATTAGAGCCGCATACTTTGTGCATGAACACTCGCTGAAATTCAAAAAAGGCGAACTCGGATTGGAGAGACAATGAGCCGGATGCTTTTCGGGTTCTTGAGTGTTCTTCAGTTAGTGGCTTGGCAGCCGACGGCCGGCTGGACGGCGAACGGCACGCGAGAAGCCGCTTCTGCTCAGTTGAAGAACTCAAAGGGCGATGTGGTTGGCAGCGCGATGTTTCAAGAGACCGGACAGGGAGTCAGAATCTCGCTGAACGTGTCGGGGCTCCCGCCGGGGAAACACGGCATCCATTTTCATGAAAAAGGAAGCTGCGTCGGACCTGACTTTAAGTCGGCCGGAGAACACTTGAACCCGCTGGGTAAGGAACACGGATTAAAAAGCGACAAAGGGGCCCATGCGGGTGATCTGCCCAATCTTGTGGTTCCGGCGAATGGCGCCGTCCGTGCGGAGTTCTTCAGCGATCGGATCACTTTAAAAGATGGAGCAAACAATCTTCTCAAGGAGGGCGGTACTGCTTTGGTGATTCACGCCCAAGCAGATGACCAGAAAACCTCTCCAACGGGAGGTTCTGGCGCCCGTATCGTGTGTGGTGAAGTCAAAGCACTCAGCTGATCGGCCGTGATTTTGAACTCCAGCTGACGAGCCACAGCCCGTGGATGAGCCCAAGTGAATACGCGATATCCAGCAGGGGTTGAAATCCGTAGAGCACAAGCAACTCCTTCGCCGTGAGAGGCACTGCCTTGAGATGGCGCAAAAACAGGAGATGTTTGGCCAGGAAGATGCTTAAAAGCGGAGCGAGCCAGCTGCCTGTCGGCAAACCCAGCAGAATGGCAAAAGCAGTCCAGAGGTACACGGCGGCCGAAACAAGCTGAAGCGCCCTCAGGAGCGTGCGAGCCTGACGATTGGCACCAGCGACTTTTCCGATGACCCCGGCGGACGCCTGTCGAACCTTAAGTAATATGTAGGGATGCGCTCTGCCATAGAGCATCTGATGTTTGAGGAGCTTTTCGAGGCTGTCCTGCTCGTCCGAAACCGACAGGAAGTATGGCAAGGAGGGCGCCTGATAAATTTCGAATCCGTTGCTCCTCAGCCGGGCGGCAAGCACCTGGTCCTCACCGGCGAGCCGGAGGGTCGTGTCGTAATAACCGACCGCCTCGAGCGCCGCGATTCGGAATACATCGCAGCGGCCCTCGGCGAAACCGATCGTGACGACGTCCTTGGGGCCATGGGAAGTCCCCCTGAGCGGCTCCGGCGGGAAAATATCCATGAGGTTTGTTACGACGTTCACTTTTTCCGCGATCGGCATCGGCCTTCCAGCCGCGGCGGGAAGAATTGGCTGGCCGGTGATCGCGCCCGCATTGGGGTGGCTCTCCATGAGTTCCAACATCGTTGCGACGTAATCGTCCCGTCCGAAAATCACGTCGCAATGGCAACTCAGGCCATAAGGCGATCGGGCAAGTTGGAAGGCTTTGTTCAATGTTCTCGACAATCCAAGATTCACCGGGTTCAAGATCGCGCGGTAATGAGCTGGCTGGCCGGCTTTCTCGAGCGCGGCCCGGAGTTTTTTGGCCGTGCCGTCGCGCGACTGGTCGTCCATGAAAAGAACCTCCAGCCATTCCTCCTGATTGTGAAAGGCCGGATGTCGTTGCTTTTCGATGGCGTCGACCAGTGCTTCGACTGTTTTCTCCGCGTTATAAAGCAGAAAAATAACGGTGATCTTCGGAGCGGTTCCGGTCATCAGGCGCGGTCCCCGAGGCGTCTGGTTCGCCGTCCGACGACGACAAATTCGTTGTAAATGAAGAGGTGGCCGATCGGTCTTGGGAAGGGAAACGAATATTCCCTGACCGGCTGGAATCCGATCTTTCGGATGACTGACCGTAATTTCGGGAAGTCCATGAATTCGACATGCGTGTGATCACTTCGATAGCCGACTTCCTGAGGCGTGATGAGAATGATTTTTCCGTCCTGGCGAAGGAGCGGAATGTATTCCTTCAGCAGCGTTTCGAGCTGGTCCTGTGTCATGTGTTCGGCAACATGCGAGAGCAGAATCGAATCGAAGCTGTCTTCCCGGCAGTATTCGGATTTTTTGAAGTCTTCGGGCGTGAACGCCTTGAGACCCTGATGTTTCGCGAAATCGACGGAATGAACGTTGTGATCCAAACCGACGCCGTTTCCGGCGAGGTGTTTCAGGTTCCGGCCGATTCCGCAGCCGATTTCAAGGGTGAAGCCGGGCTTCAGCCGAAGCAGGTTCCAACGATAGGGGGCTTGGACGTCGACATAGCGCTTCCACCACGCGTACTGCTTTTCGACGAGGCGTACGGTATAGGCGTGGTCCTCTGTCGTCTGAGCCGCTGCGGACGGCTCGGGCAATCCATTCGTGCTCTCGTTCATTTCAGTTCCTCAGCTCCTCGAAGCGATCGATTTGTTCGGTTGTGAGTTTCAGGGCTGATTCTCCATTATGGACCCTTTGATACCATTCCACCACCCAATGGAGCGCTTGTTCAAGAGTCATTCGAGGACGCCATTTGAGTTTCGATTGGGCGAGAGAGCAATCGAGCTTAAGATAATGTGCTTCATGAAGCGCATCGGGCGGCGCGAGACATTCCCACTGCGCACCTTTGCCCCAAAGTGCCGTCATATGATCCGCGATCCAGGAGACCGGCTGGACTTCCGTTGTGTCAGGGCCGAAGTTCCATGCTTGCGAGAAAGTGAGGGGGTCATCCCACAAACGCTCGGCAAGGAGCAGATAGCCACCGAGGGGTTCAAGGACATGCTGCCATGGTCGGATTGAACCAGGATGGCGAATCGGAATGGTCTGGCCGTTGATGAGAGAGCGAATACAATCGGGGATCAGCCGGTCTTCCGCCCAGTCGCCGCCGCCGATGACGTTCCCGGCACGGGCTGATGCGAGGCCGATCAGTTTCGTTCCGATCGCGCCTGAAAAATAGGATTGCCGATAGGCCGCGGTGACGAGCTCGGCGCAGCCTTTGCTGCTGCTGTACGGGTCGAAGCCACCCATGGGCTCATTTTCTCGATAGCCCCAAATCCATTCTCGGTTTTCATAGCATTTATCGCTCGTGACGTTCACGACGACCTGGGCGCCGAGCTGTCGAACCGTCTCGAGAACATGAGCGGTTCCCATGACGTTGGTCGCGTAAGTCCCCAGGGGATCTTTGTAGGACGGCCGTACGAGCGCTTGCGCCGCGAGATGGAAAACGATCTCCGGTTTGAATTCGGCGTAATGCTTTCGGAAATGCTCGAGATCGCGGATATCGCCGATCACGGAACGAATGGATTTTTCCAGTTCGGTCAGCTTGAAAAGGCTCGGGTCCGTCGCAGGAGCGAGCGAGTAACCCATGACGGAGGCGCCCATCCTGTTCAGCCAGATGGAAAGCCAGCTGCCTTTGAAGCCGGTGTGTCCGGTGACCAGAACGCGTTTGTTTTTCCAGAATCCAGGAGATATTTCGCAAAAAGGAGGCGTCATTGCTTCAGGCCCTTCAAGTTTACTTCCACCTTTTCCAGGGAGCTTTATTCTTCACCCATAAAGACTCGAGATAGTTCTTGTCGCGGATAGTGTCCATTGGCTGCCAGAAACCATCGTACTTGAAAGCCGCCAGCTGTGAATCAGCGGCGAGGCGCTTCATGGGTTCCTGCTCCCAAACGGTCGCGTCGCTTTCGACGTAGTCAAGTACACGTGGCGACAGAACGAAAAAGCCGCCGTTGATATAGCCGCCGTCACCGGATGGCTTTTCCTGAAAATGATCCACCCGGGAGCCGTTCAGCTTGATCGCGCCGAAACGGCCGGGGGGCCGGGTCGCCGTCACCGTGGCGAGAAGCTTCTGCGTGCGGTGAAATTTTATAAGCTCATTGATGTCGAGATCCGAAACGCCGTCGCCGTAAGTCATGCAGAAGTCTTCGCTTGGATCGAGGTACTTCGCGACGCGTTTCAGCCGGCCTCCGGTCATCGTGTCGGTTCCCGTGTCGACGAGGGTCACCTTC
>DATDSK010000300.1:0-3264 GCA_035291325.1 Bdellovibrionota bacterium
GAAGAGACACTCCTCGCCAAGATCGAAAAACTGAAAGCTCTCCTTTCTCATCGCAATCCGAACCCTTCCTACGCCGAACTGATTGAGATGCTCGCGGATATGGCGCTGAAGCGCTTGGATCCCGAACAGAAGGCGGATGCGACGCCCGAACAAAAGGGCAAGCCGAAGCCCGAAGAGAACCCTGCGGAAAAGCGCGCCGCCACTCCGCCGGCGGAGAAATCAAAAGCGAAACAGACCCGGCATATTCCTCAAAAGCTGAGAAGCGCCGTATGGAAGCGAGACAAGGGGCAATGCACTTTCATCAATAGGGAAACGGGGGTGCGCTGCGGCTCCAGCCATCTTTTAGAGATTCATCATCTGAAGGACTTTTCCTTAGGAGGCAAGCATACGCTCGATAACCCGACGCTTCGATGTCAATGTCACAATGTCCATGCCGCAATTCGAACGTACGGGGGCTCGCTGATGTATCGATATCTGCGAGATCGAGCGAGAGCATCAGGCGCGTGATTTCGGCTTTTCCGCCGCACGCGCGATTTCAACTCATTCCCCCGAGTAATCCCCCTCGCTAGCGGTTTTCCCCGCACCACGCCAAAACAGTGAGTTTCACCTTCATACATGGCTTTCACCGCATACCCGCCCGCGATCTCCTTCATCATTTTCTTCCGAAGCGCGCGCCGAGCAGCAACCCTCCTGGATTTCGAGCGCCACAACCTAAAAAGCCCCCACGCAACCGAAATGCCAGGGACCCGCCTTGCTGTTCCGAAAACTTACGCCTGTCAAAAACATCGACATGCAGGGCCGCTCATCAATTAAGAGGGCCCCGCAAGTTCCATGATCGATTGGGGCCAGTTTGGCTCGCTTCAAAAAAGTTCGTGGCACATTCCTTGGACTACGGCGGTCGGCGCGTTCTATCCGCGCTGAGGTTATATGTTGCGAAATTACCGTCGCTCGAAGCTTTTATTAGCCGGTGTTGTCGGATCCATGATGATCACGCTTTCTCTCGGACGATGCAGTCCGATATCCCCGAGCGTGCCGAAAGTCGCCCTTCGGGACAGCCTCCCGAATCCCGATTCGTCCGGCACCACGGAAGCCCCCATCATGGAAATGAAATTTAAAACATATTCGGTTCTGGAAAATACCAGTGTCGCCAAGACGCTCCAATATTTCGGGAATCATGCGATCACGCTTTCTCCGGAACTTCTCAAGGAGTTCAAGGATTGGGGCAGTGTAAAGATCCCCATCGGAGAACTTCTTTCGGGTGAGGGCCGTCAAATCGGAATCGGCTATTTCAAAATTTCAGAAGAAGCAGGCCTTGACCCCAAAGATCTCGGCCAGTTTGAAACGAACCTCGACCTTTCCCCTGCCGGGGTTTGGATTTTATCGGTTTCCTCCTCGACTCCGGCCGAGCTGGCGCAAAAGGTTCTGGACGGACTCGTCAGCGTCACGCTGTCTTTTAACTCCGTGGGCAACGGGAACGCCGAGCTTCTAACTGAATGATCGCCCGCGCAGGAGATCTTTTACCACTCCGTACATGACGACGGGGAGAGCTTCGAGTTCGCCAACCTCCCGAAGCAGACCGCTACCTTTGCGGGCCAGCTCGCGGCAAAGCTCCAGGCTTGCCCGTTCCTGTCCCATTTTCAGAACGATCAAATGTGGAAAACGCGACGCAAGATATGCGGGATCGCGGCCGGCGGTATATTTTCCGTCCGTGAGAAGAACCGTCGAGGCGGGCCTCGCCTGGCCACTGATCCGGGTTTCCTTCAAGAGCTTCAGCGCGGCCGCCATCCCGTCCTCGAGATGAGTATAGCCCTGCGCGGGAATGTCGAGAAAACGTTCAATCAGCTCGAGCACGGCAACGCGTTCCTCGGGGTGCTTGATCATTGCCGCTTCATTTTCGAAAGCGATGATCCCGATTGAATCATCGGGAAACTGCAGAAGCACGACCGCAAGCGCGACGGCAGTCAGGGCGAGTTTCTCGCCGGTCATCGAAAGACTTGTGTCGAGGCTGAGAATGATCGGCTGCTTTCGATGAGCCCGGTAACTCATCCAGATGTCCTGCGGTAACGGACTTCTATTTCGACAACTCACAAGCGGTGAGTTTTCAAGAGTCTCTTCGAGATCCGGCTCCGGCTGCTCGGCCGAGGGTGGCAATTCCGTCAAAGGACAGGAAAGCTGGTCGATCGGAAGAACAACGGATCCGAGAACGTTTCTGGCCCGCTCGATGATGGCATCCGCCGAAAGTCTTCTGAGCCGTGGCACACGAGTCTTCATCGACGGTCTTGCCTTCAGCTCGTGATACCGGATCGCAAGGTCCCATCCGACGAACTGAAAATTGTCGTCGGAAAGATCGTCGTTGTTTGTTTCCGGTGGAAAAAAGAGCTTCTGCTCCTGCCCGCGCCCACCCGCGGGAGCTTCACGCGAACCCCCTTCGCCCTCGAGTTGGATCTGCTTCGCGTTATTCAGCGCTTTTTTTTTAACCCGTTCGGATCCGGCTCCGACTCAAGCGATTCAAGAACCGCGGCGACCCAGTCTTTCAGCAGCTCTTCCTGCTCGGCGTCAAGGGGAAGCTCGGAATCAGCCTCACGTTCGATTTCAATGCGTGTAGGAAAGGCCATCAGAACGGCGGTTAAAAAAGCCTCCTCAAAAGGAGTTCCTCGCCGAAGAAATGCCGTCGTGATCTCGGCGGCGCTGATTGCCGCGCGAATCGAGGCGCCACGCCGGACTCTGGGATGCTCGCGAGTGATTCTTGTCACGCGAACGGCCGCAAGGGCCAGCTGGCGGCCCTCGGCGGGCCCGCTCTCGCCAAGCAAGCGCGAAACAATTGCGAACTCCTCCTGCTCCGTCTGGTAGTCAAGCTTGACGAGTTCAAAACGGTCCAGAATGGCCTCGCTCAGGTGAGAGGTGGCCACGAATTCTTTCGGGTTTTGCGTGGCAATCACAAGAAAATTCTGGGCGGCGCGAACGGTTCCGAGGCGGGGGATCGAAAGGATTCGTTCGTCAATCGCGGGCAACAGCACGTTCTGAACGCCCTCGGGGAGCCGGTTCAACTCATTGATGAAAAGAACACCGCCCCTTTGCATCGCCTCGACGAGCGGCCCCGGAATAAAGGCCTCCTTCACGAACCCCTTTCGAATAACCATCGGCGGGTCAAACCAGCCGGACATTTTCTGTTCGGTATAGCGGCTGTCGCCGTCAATCCGATAGACCGGCAAACCCAGCTCGCGAGTGACGGCGAGCGCAAGATGAGTTTTGCCGACGCCGACG
>DATDSK010000301.1:0-4533 GCA_035291325.1 Bdellovibrionota bacterium
GGAAAACAGAAGATGGCGGGACAGCCTGTATTCCCGCGCCTTTCTTTTCACGATTGTCGGAAGCGGATCACTCCTTGGCGCGGTGATCGTCCAGTCCTGGATCATGGTGGGCGGCACCGTGGATCGGCTGCTCCAGGAGCGGATCAGCTTGGCCCGTTCCACGGGCGGTTATCTCGAACAAGTCATCGAACACGATCTCGACCAACTGGGCGACGCGGCTGCTTCCATCATGAAACAGGGCGCCGCCGAAGGCGAGCTTCGTCCCGCCGTCGCGCTGGCCTATTCGGGAACGATGTTTCAGGAAGGGGCTTTCATTCTCGATAAAACCGGGCGTCCTCTCGTGACCGTACCCGAAGCGAGGCCCGACCCCGTGCTGCACAATGCCAGCTTCAAAACACTCGTGGCGAAAGCTCGCGGGCAACAAGGTCCCGTGTCGTCGAATCTCGTCCGTCTTCGCGCTGGAAACCGGCCAGTCCTGATCATGCTCAAGGCGTTGCGGGGGAACGAACAACGCGTTCTCGGCTACATCGGCGGCTTCCTGCATCCAGCATCAAACAATCTCCTTGGCCCGTTCAAAAACACCGAATCAGGGACCACCAGCACGCTTCAACTCATTGATCAGGATGGAACCGTCATCGCCTCGACGAGGCCCGAATCCCTCTTTCGGCCGACCGATCACGGCAAGCTTCTGAGCAACGCGATTCTGCACAACCGCGAGATTCACGGCCGCTGTCACTCCTGCCATCAAATATCCGAATCGCGCACCTCGCGCGAATCGGAAGTGCTCGCATTCGCGCCACTCCCGCGGCTGGGTCTCGGCATGGCCGTGCGCCAGCCGGAAAAGGAAGCCCTTGCACCGGCTTTCATGCTTCAGAGAAGGCTGATTGTCCTCGGAATCGCCTTTGTCTTCCTCTTCCTGATTTTCACGGCCCTTTCGGTCCACAGCGTCGTTTCGCCCCTGAGGCGTCTCACTCGTGCGGTGCGTGGCCTTGAAAAACTCGGCCTGCAGGGCTCATTGCCCTCCTTCGGACGGGATGAGGTTGGCGAACTCGCAAGAGCGCTCGAACGCTGGCGCAGTCGCGTGATCGAAAGTTTGGCGGCCCTCGAAAAACAGGAGGCGGCGCTCCAACAGGAAGTCACGATGACTCAGCGCCATCTTGCCGCGCTTCAGGAAATCTCGGAATACGGCTCGACCGACATGGGAATGGAAGCGCTCCTTCAAAACGGATTACGAAAAATGCTCGAATTCCTGGGGCTCTCGCGCGCCGCCGTACGACTGAACTATTCTGCCAAACAGTATTCCGCAAGCATTGGCCTCTCACCATCGGAAGGTGAAGCGCTCTTAAATAAGTTACCCGCTCTCCTGGAAAACGCGGTTAAACCAGAGCTCGCCTCCTCGGCGCTCGGCTCGGTTCGAACACGCGTTGTCGACGCCACGGAGCTTTCAATCGCCCCGGAACTCAGGCCCATCGTGATCGCCGACCTTCGCGTGCCGCAAGGACTTCACCTGGAATGTGCGCTTTCGGAAGAGACGCCAGCCTCAGGGCCGAAAGCCCCGTCCAGGGAAAAAAGGCGCATACAATCCCTCCTCCATCAGCTCCTGATGAGCGCGGCGAACAGATTGCTGCATGAGCAGGACGTGATCCGGCACAAGCAAAGCCGGGAGTTCCTCCAAAAAGTGCTCTCGGCGCAGGAAGACGAACGGCGCCGTATCGCGCGCGAACTCCACGATACGATCGCGCAGGATCTCTCGGCCCACCGCCTCGAAATCGAACGTCTTTCAAACCAGCTGACCTCTGAAACTCCCGCGCCCGAACACGCCGCCCGGCTTCGGCAACTCGAAACCAAGGTTCAGGAGATGCTGGCCGGCTTGCGCCAGATGCTTCTCGACCTGCGCCCTTCGGTATTGGACACCATGGGATTTCTGCCTGCCCTCCAGTGGTATCTCGAGCGAGTTCAGCGCGATCACGGAATCAATGCGAGACTCAGCGTCGAAAACGACGAGATTGCCCTCGATTCTGAGATGCAGGTCAGTCTGTTCAGAATCTTCCAGGAAGCACTGCAGAACGTCGTGCAGCACGCCGAAGCCGAACATGTCCTGGTCACGATCAGCCAGACTTCGCTTACTTTCGAAATGGCGATGGAAGACGACGGAAAGGGCTTTCATTTTACCTCATTATCCGCGAGAACCATTCATCCGGAGGCGGAGGGGTACGGCCTCGGCATTCTCGGCATGTACGAACGGTCGAGCCTCATGGGAGGTGAGATGATCCTCAATTCAAAGCCCGGCGAGGGAACGACGCTGACGATCCGGGTCCCGATACTGGAGCGCAGCGGATGAATGCGAATAAGATAAGGCTGGTCCTGGCGGATGATCACACGGTACTGCGGGTCGGGTTACGCTCTTTCCTGGAGGAACAGACCTCGCCCGTTTTCGAAGTGGTCGGGGAAGCTCAATCGGGAGAGCAGGCTGTGCAACTCGTTGAGCGCTTTCAACCGGATATTCTGCTCCTCGACCTCTCGATGCCCGGAATGGGCGGGCTCGAGACCACGCTCGAACTTCGAAAGCGCGGCAATCAGTCAAAGATCCTCATCCTGACCCAATTCAGCGAATCCATCTACCTGCGGCGCCTGCTCGAAGCCGGAGCGAACGGCTATATCCTAAAATCCGCGCGCGGGGAGGAATTGATCTCGTCGATCCGCGCCGTAATTTCAGGCGGAACATACATCGATCCTCAAATGGCGGGCTCCCTCGTTTCCAACGCGCTCAACGAAACCGCAACCCCTCCGGCCGCCGAAGAAGCTTATGCGCGGCTTTCACCGCGTGAACGTCAGATTCTCAAGCTGATCGCCGAAGGGATGAGCAACAAGGAGATCGCGTCGAGTCTCAATCTCGCCGTCAAAACGGTCATGTCCCACAGGGTCAACCTCATGGACAAACTGGGCATCCGAAACCGGTCAAAACTCGTTCAGTTCGCGATTCAGGTCGGACTGCTCCCGATGCCCTGAGCGTTCCGCGGCTACGGAGTACAAGACGTGCCCCCGTTCACCCGCCGCCGCCCAAGCCCTTTAAAATTCGTGCCGCCTCAATGTGGTCAAAACGAGTGATGAGATAAACAAGGCTTCCGTCCTTGAATCGGGTCGAAAGCATGATCCAACCAGCCGGGCAACGCGCGGAAGGAGTCGATTGCAGGCACCCGGCAAGCCCTTTTCCCAAGGCTTCGGGATAGGGCGGTTCGCCGGAACCGATCCAGAGGAGCGGGCTTCCGCCCGAGGCGGGCCGAACGGGTGCCCACCACCCTTTTCGGGAAAGGCGGTAAAATACCTCGCGGGGTGGCCATGCAAGAGTGCTGGGCAGATACACCGGAGAGAGCGAAAACCCGACCTCCTTGGGAACCGAATGAAAAGCCGCTTCAACCCAGCCCGTCGGCTTTGAAGGGCCGAGCAAGATCCGGTCTGCCGCGAGAAGCGCGGCCAAAAACAGGCTCGTCCAGCAAATGCCGAACATCACTTGCAAGATATTTCGTCTTTTCAGCGGATTGCCCATAGCACCCCTCCCATTGCGATTCCGATCATCACCGGAAGCCAGCGCGAAGCAAGCGCGGACGGAGGATGATCGAGCAAAGCGCGGACACGGGCCCGGGTGCTCTGCAACTCAGCCCGGTACTCGATTTCTTCATTTGCGTTTCGTGCCGTTGGAGACCGTCCTTGTCCGGCCGGCAATTCGTCGGCACCCCGATAGGCCTTCAAAAGCGCGGATGCCAAAGCCGCGGGCCTTCCCGTGACATAGCCGGCCCAGGAGTCACAGGCTTCCTCATAAACCTGAGTCAAAGTACGAAACGAAACCAGAGCAACCGGGTTTAGCGCCTGAAACGCCCGGATCACCCAAGAAGTCACCATCCCGATGTTGCCGCCATAATACCAATGACCCAACTCGTGGGCGACCACGGCTTCAAGCTCGTTTTCATCCAGCTTGTCGGCAAGCCCCCGCGAAATCAGAATCGCCGGCTCCATAATCCCGTGAAGTACGGCAATATCATCGGATGAATCAATCCTGAAAATCCTGACGGGCCGACCGCGTCGCATGGGCAATCCCGCGCGCAGATACTTCTGATTGACCTCGCGCAAAACCCGCTCGAGACGAGAGTCGCCAGACCAAACCCCGAACTGTTCGCGGCGGGTGGCAAAGCGTGATCGGACGACCGGGACGACCTCCTGGAGGATAAAGATCAGGAAGGTTCCAAACAGTAACGCTCCCAACATGAAAACCACGAAGGGACGGGAACTTCGAAGCAGAACAAGCCACCCTTCGACGCGGATGAGCAGCCAGCGGTCCGGCCAACTTTCCCCGAAAAACGGCCATCCTGCGATTCTCGCGAGCATCGCGAGAGCAGGCAGGAATAATGCGAGCCGTAATAAATAGAGATGCAAGGACGCGGATAGCGGCCCGGCAAACCGCGAAAGACCCGAGATCCAGAGCAGACACACCCACGCGTGAAGAATATTCGCGAAAACAATGATCAAGAACGCGTC
>DATDSK010000302.1:0-12569 GCA_035291325.1 Bdellovibrionota bacterium
ATGGCGACGAGTACCTCATGATGCGTGAGGAAGACATTCTCGGCGTTCTGAATCAAACCTAAGTCTTACCTGGAGGTAAATCATGTCCGCAAAGGAACTCCGTTTTTCAGAGGAAGCCCGTTCAGCCATTTTGAACGGTGTTAATGTCCTCGCTAATGCCGTGAAAGTAACCCTTGGCCCGAAAGGCCGGAATGTCGTGATCGAAAAGTCGTTCGGCGCTCCGAATATCACCAAAGATGGTGTGACAGTCGCGAAAGAAATCGAACTCTCCGATAAATTCGAAAACATGGGCGCGCAGATGGTTCGAGAAGTCGCTTCGAAGACCAACGATGACGCGGGTGATGGGACGACGACGGCTACCGTTCTCGCCCAGGCGATTTATCGCGAAGGCGCGAAAATCGTGGCTGCCGGTCACAACCCGATGGAATTGAAGCGCGGGATCGACAAGGCCGTCGAAGTGGTCGTCAACGAGCTCAAGAGAATCTCGAAGCCGATCAAAGATCAGAAAGAAGTCGCCCAGGTTGGGACGGTTTCCGCGAACAATGACAGCGCGATCGGTAAAATCATCGCCGAAGCGATGGAAAAGGTCGGCAAGGAAGGCGTGATCACGGTTGAAGAGTCCAAGACCGCTGACACGACCCTCGACGTCGTTGAAGGTATGCAATTTGACCGCGGCTATCTCTCTCCGTACTTCGTCACGAACGCGGAAAAGATGGAAGCCGCTCTCGAGAATCCCTACATCCTGATCTACGAAAAGAAGATCAGCTCGATGAAGGATCTCCTGCCGTTGCTCGAGAAGGTCGTGCAGCGCTCAAAACCCCTCGTCATCATCGCCGAGGAAGTTGAAGGCGAAGCCCTCGCGACTCTCGTCGTGAACAAACTTCGTGGCACTCTCCAGGTCGTCGCCGTCAAGGCGCCCGGCTTCGGTGATCGCCGCAAGGAAATGCTCCAGGACATCGCGGTCCTCACGGGCGGCAAGGTCATTTCCGAAGACCTCGGTCACAAGCTCGAGACAGCCCGTCTCGAAGACCTCGGGTCGGCGAAAAAAGTCACGATCGACAAGGACAACACGACGATCGTCGACGGCGCCGGCAAGAAGGCCGACGTTGAAGGCCGCGTGAAGACCATTCGCGCGCAAATCGACGAAACATCGTCTGACTACGATCGCGAGAAGCTCCAGGAGCGGCTTGCGAAATTGGTCGGTGGCGTTGCCGTGATCAATGTCGGCGCCCCGTCCGAAGTCGAAATGAAAGAAAAGAAGGCCCGCGTGGAAGACGCTTTGAACGCGACTCGCGCGGCGGTCGAAGAAGGCATCGTTCCGGGTGGCGGGACGGCTCTTCTCCGCGCCACGAAAGCTCTCGAGACGCTGACCGGCCTCACCGCCGAGCAGCAAGCGGGTGTGAACATCATTCGCCGCGCCCTCGAAGAGCCTCTCCGCCAGATCGCCGGCAACGCCGGTTACGAAGGCTCGATCGTCGTGGACAAGGTCATGAATAATTCGAATACTTCATTCGGATTCAACGCCTTGACAGAGAAGTACGAAGATCTTCTTGCCGCAGGCGTGATTGATCCGGCCAAGGTCGCTCGTTGCGCCCTTCAGAACGCCGGTTCAGTCGCGAGCCTGATGCTCACTACCGAAACTCTCATTGCTGAAAAGCCGAAGAAAGAATCGGCACCGGCGATGCCGGGCGGCGGTGGCGGCATGGGCGGCTACGGCGACATGATGTAATTTCTTTCGTCCGTGGCTTGGGAAGTATTCCCGGTCACCGAAAGAGTGCAGTGCAAAATCGAAGAGCCCCGGGAGAGATCCTGGGGCTCTTTGTTTTTGCGGGCAGTGTCTGGTTTGTGTTACCAGAGTCTCATGACCCAACCTGTTTCTGATAAATGGATCAAATGTATCTCTGATCAGGGGAGTATTCGTGGGGTTGCCCTGCAAGCGACTCAACTCGTTCGTTCGGTTGCTTCCATGCATCATCTGACTGGGATTCATGCTGAAGGCATGGGTGAGGCTTTGATGGGCGCGCTGATGGTCGCCTCCTATTGTAAACCCGGAGAACAGGTGAATCTGAATGTTCGTGGTTCAGGCTACTCTTCCCAGGCTTTGGTCGACGCTCATCCGGATGGGGCCGTTCGAGGTTACCTTATCCCACGCAGTCGTGAGGAGGCCTTCTTCGGGGAAGGTGGAGATACGGGGCCGTGGGGAGTCGGGACTCTTTCGGTTTTGCGTACGAAAGGTAAATCTGGAACTCAGCCTTACATCGGAACGGTTCCGCTCGTGACGGGTTTTTTGGCGAAGGATTTGACCTTTTATTGGCTCCAGAGCGAACAGGTGCCTTCGGCTGTTGGACTTGCGGTGAAGACGGAAGGCGATGAGGTCGTTGCTGCCGGAGGCTTTCTCATCCAAGCGATGCCCCAGGCGAGCTTGAGCGAAATCAAGGCGATTGAGCAGAATATCAAGAGCATTGAGTCCCTTTCAGAAGACCTTGCGCGTGATGCTGATCCGCTTCACCTGCTGGCGCAGATCTTCCAGAACGCGACCTTCATGATTGTTCAAGAGACTCCGCTCGAGTTCAAATGCCACTGCTCGCAGGAACGTGCGGAACGTGCGCTTGCGTTGAGTGGCGCCGCGGAGCTTCGGGATATCCTGAAAAAAGAACGAAAAGCTTCGATTCGTTGTGACTTCTGTACGAAGGAGTACACGATTTCGACGAAAGACCTGGAAAGATTGCTCGCGTCCGGTGGTTAAGCGCTTGAGCGCTCGCGAGCGGCTTTCAAAACTGCGTTCATGAAATGCGCCTGACCTTCCAGAAGGTTGAGATCTGATTCTTCAATCATGGGAATCCTGGCAAAAGCCTTCTTGAACTCTTGAGCGAAGATCCCGGTTCCGCGATTCTCGGTATTTCCGTCGGGTGCATAGAGTTTTACTGCGCTGAGGCCACACGAGGGTGAATCCTTTTTAAAAATGTAACCATCCAAAAGAGGCAGCTTCGAGAGGATCCGGTAAGAGGATGAGAGTGCCAGGTCGGTCAGGTCCTCTCCGGATTCGCTCAGTACCATTCTTGTTTGAGAATCTCGAATGATCAGGCGAAGGGTTTTTCTGGGGACTCCCAGACCCATTTCGATTTCAGGGCAGATCGGGACGAAATCGACCTGTTTGCCGAATTCGTTCACGATCCAGTCATGACGTTTGTGCTCCCCGTTATAGCGAACGCAGTGCCCGAGAAGACATGCACTGATTCCGACCTTAGGTTTGTTCACGGAGTTGTCCTCATGCGTGTCCCGTTCGACACCTGATTCGATGCGTGATGCGCGAGTTGCCACTCAAAATCGCTGAGAGCGGTTGAATGCAAGAGATAGACGGTTTTTGCTTTTTTGGCCAGGTCCCAGATCTCGTGGAGCAGGTTTTCGGGCTCGGATTTCCACCTTTTGGAGAAAGATTCGGGGGTCGAAGGTTTCTTTTTTTCGAGAAAGCCCCAAAGGTGCTCGACGGCGTTACCTAAACGGTTCATGGGGGCGGGTTTCCTGAGAATGGTGACCAGCTGCAGGGCAAGCTCGTCGAGCGGGGCTGTTTTTGGCATTCGCGCGACCTGGTTTCCAATCGTGTGGTATGCCCGGACATCACGCGCCATAACCGAAAATTTGTGGTGTGCCCAAAGCGCCTGATTTGTTCGGGGGAGGGGGATCCTGCCTTGTTTGCTGTGCGCGTATTTTCGTTTGAGTATTCGAAACTGTTCTCCCGGTTCGTCAATAAAACCTTTGGGCCAGCTTGCGATCAGATCACTTTCGAGGTTGAAGGCTGTCACTGGGGTTTGGTGGTTGTAGGCTCTGAAGCGCATTTCTGCTGCAAGCTGGTCGTGTCTCAGGCATGCCGCCTTGATATGACCTTTCCAACGTAAGGTTTCGGGGTGGTTCGAATAGCCTTTCTTGTGGTTTCGGAGCACGGAAATGAGGCCGTGGATCTCGCCATGCTCCCCAAGAAGGCTTTGGGAGTCCAGGTATCCTGGGTGGATGTCCCAAATTCTCATAGCCGTTCTTAACATTATTCCCGAGGCATTTCGAGGCATTCGAAAGCATTTGGTGCAGACGCTTGAAAAAACTAGCATTTATTTTTCTGAACGCTCGCAATCGAAAACGACACCAGGGGGCCTGTTGATAGAGTTAAGACTCTCTAGCTTTTTAGAATGACGCAACGTATAATAAACGTATGGGTAAGGGGAATCGGGTTTATAAGAGTTCTGAAGAGGGGCAATCGATCGTTCAGGCCGTCATTGGCCTCGGACTGGTGAGTGCTCTCGCGCTCATGTATGCGCAGATGAATACATCCGCGATGCGGGCTCAGCAGACCTTTCGGATCGTCAGTGATTTCAATAATTTTTCAGAGTTGATCACGGCCACACTCGCGCAGCCATTTGTCTGTCGGAAGAATGTGCTCGAGACCGGTAATTTGAGCACGTTGACTTTCAAAGCTAATTTCAACAGCAACACCGACACTCCCATCAGCGTTAAAAAAGTCATTTTGCCGAATAACGCAGTGATCGCGACAGCTCCGGAGGGCAGCAATCTCGGGACTCCGATCGCGCCTGGGATGACGATTCAGAAACTTGAAATCATTCCGTATCAGGAACTCGCGATTGGGGAGAGTTTTCTCGCCGATCTGCGGATTACCGCGAAGAAGCCTACAGGGGCGATTGGATCACCCACCATTTCGAAAGACATCAGGCTCATTCTGGGTACGACTGCCACTGGAATCAATCGAACCATTACGGGCTGTGGGGTGGCGGCTTCGCTGAGTGAGCCCCCGGGTGTTTTGAAAGGATATTGTAGGGAAGCTGAGAAGGGGAAATATTGTGATCCGGACACGAAGATTTCCCCTGCTTACTGCACCAACACCAATCGAGGAGCTATTGACGGTGATTACTGTGCGTGCCTGCCAGGGTACTCGAGGATCTGGGTGGGCGTCTGTAACATTGGAGAATGTACGAACGGGGCCTGGACCTGGAATGTGGGGCAACAGCCAGTCTACTTCTGGGTTTGTAAAAAAGACTAAAATTTCAATAGGTTAAAGCCCAAGTTTTTTTGATTTTATTCATCCCTGAGCGAGTTTTTTTGCTATACTCAATAGTAGGGGGAATATGTCAAGTATTCTAGCGTCCGCCCGTAGTTTCAGCGTAATGCTGATTTTCGCGGTTCTTTGTCAGGGGTGTGACCCCACGACGCACGAGACCTTGCGGGTCGGGGTGGATGGTTCCGGGTTGCGAACCACGCGCTTTACGGTGAATGCGGGCGGCAGCAAGTCGTTCATTATCGTTCCTGATCCTGGCTACCTGATTAAAGATGTCACTGTCGACGGCAGATCGGTCGGACCGGTGGCGACTTATATGTTCAATGGCATCAATATGGACCACACGATTGAAGCGACGTTTGTCCCGAAGTGATGGGTGAAGGACATTATGATTCGGAAGCGAAACCAAATTTTGCGGCTTATCTTCGCGGTGGTTCTGACTGCCGGAGTGCTTAAGTTTGCTCAAGCGACCTATCTTATTCCCGCCGACCGCGTGGTTACCTGGTTCGGGAATGTGGGCGTTCAAGGGGATATTCCGATTCGGAGTACGGTTTACAGTACTTTGAGTCCTTCGGGCGGAAATGACTCTTCAGCGATTCAGTCCGCGATCGACGGTTGTCCTGAAGGCCAGGTCGTCAAGTTGACGGAGGGTACCTTCAATTTGAATAGCCCGATCCGGCTCAAATCCGGCGTGACTTTGCGCGGTTCGGGAATGGGGCGCACGATTTTGAAAGGCGCTTCTGGAATGAGCGGCTCTTACGTGGTTGGGATCAGCGGATATTGGGAAGGAGGGTCGATCGGGATTTCAGGGGGGACGGAGAAGGGTTCCACGACGATTACCACTTCTTCGAGTCATGGATGGTCTCCCGGAGATCACATCATCATCGATCAGCTGAATGAGGACGATGCAGACCCGCCGGTCATCAGTTATGGCAACAACGCAGCTACCTGTCGTTGGTGTGGACGCGCGAACGGTACGCGATCGCTCGGGCAGGTAGCCAAAGTCGTCGCGGTTCCGAGTTCCACGACGGCGACTCTCGAAATTCCGCTCTACTGGAATTACCAAGCCAGCCTCAGTCCCATGGCGACCCGGATTCATGGGATGACGAAAGACGCTGGAATTGAGGATCTCACGGTCGACAATCAGGCGAGCGGTAGTACGGCCCAAAACGACAATGGCGGTACCGTCGTGCTTCGCGGGGCATCGAATTGTTGGCTTTTGCGGGTCGAGACGGTTTGGACCTGGCAAAACACGGTCAATCTCGTTGCTGCTTACCGGAACACCATCAGGAGCGGAAAGTTTCATGACGCTACCGAATACGGTCCCGGTAGAGCGTATGGAATACGCTTCCAGCTCTATGCTTCGGCAAATCTCATCGAGAATAACCAGATTTACCACGTTTCTCCGGGAATTATTGCGAACGGACAAACCTCAGGAAATGTTTTTTCCTACAATTACATGCTCGAGCTTTTTACGACCGCGAATTGGCAGGGAAGCGGGGTTCAATATCACGGCGCTCACCCCATTATGAATCTCTCCGAAGGAAACTGGATCGAAGGAAGGTACAATTCGGATAATACCTGGGGCAGTGCGAGTCACAATACCGCGTTCAGGAATCGATTCACGTTGAGGCCTTCCGGCGTTTCACACGCATTTTGGGATGTCGATATCCAATACCATTCGCAGTATTTCAGCTTCCTTGGAAATGTCGCCGGTACCGCCGGGCTGGAGAATACGTATGAGTTGAATAACGTATCGCTGCACGGCGAGAAGGCCATCTACAGATTTGGATACAATGGCGATGGTGATGGAGGCGCCAGCAATAATGACCCGCAGGTGATTGCGACGGCGTTGCGGCACGGCAATTGGGATTCGGTCACGCAGAGCACACAGTGGAACGGCAGTGCCGATCGTCTTCTGCCGCCTTCTCTCTACCTGACTTCAAAACCGTATTGGATGGCACCTTCGGTCTCGTTTCCTCCCATTGGCCCGGACGTTGTCCCGATGTATCCCGCCGCTCCGGCTATGGGAACGGGGACTCCATTCGATCTTGGAACGGCCGCCACTCCCGAGCCTATTCCCGTCACTTACGGTGTTTCATCGTCGGCCGGCCCAGGGGGGAGCATTTCTCCTTCTGGTATGACCGAGGTTAAGGCAGGCGCGAGCCAGAGTTTCACGATTCTTCCGGCTTCCGGATTCAGAATTCTGAACGTTCTGATCGACGGCATTGCTGTGGGGCCCGTTACCAGCTACACATTGAGCAATATCAACGCTAATCATACGATCAAAGCCACCTTCGTGGCCGGGAGTGGTCATACGATGTCTTCAAGCGCGGGCGTGGGGGGGATCGTCGCTCCGATTGGGACCATTAGTGTCGCTTCCGGAGCCTCTCAGACCTACAGAATACACGCGATGCCGGGTTATAAAATTCTGAACGTTTATGTTGATGATGTTCCCATCGGCCCGGTCAGCACGTACAGTTTTAACCACGTTGTTTCAAATCACGTGCTCTCGGCAACTTTTGCGAGCACGTCTCGAAGTTTCACCATCACTACTTCAGCCGGACCGGGCGGCAGCATCAGGCCGCTCGAAAAGTAACCGGAAATTTCGGACTGCTTTAGTTTTTGCAAACAACCATAGGTTGTGACGCCGGAACGCGCGACAGCATCGCCTCGCAGAGTTGCCCTGCGAAATGTGGTCTTATCGATTCTCAGTGTATTAATCATTGAACAGCTGGTCATGCTGTTGATTTTGCCGTTTATCAAGGACCAGCCCGCGATCGTCGTGTCCATGATCGACAGTTTTTTGCTGATTGTTGCTCTTCTTCCCCTGCTTTATTTTCTGATCTACCGGCCGCTTGCGTTGGAAATTGAACGTCGTATCAACGCGGAATCGGAACTCCGAGCAGCCGTGCGCCTGCGCGAGGATCTCATCTCGATTGCCTCTCATGACATTAAAAGCCCGATGACTGCATTGCAGCTGCGACTTCAAATGGCCCTTCGTCATTTGTCTCCGTCTCGTGCAGGCGCGGGAGATCTCAAGAAAGTACACGAGTTTTTGGAGAATGCCGTGGAAAGTTGTGCCAGTACGATCCGGCTGCTGGATCAGCTTCTCGATATTGCTAGGTTACGGGGCGGAAAAGTTGAGCTCCATTCTGTGCCATTCAGTGTTCGCCGTGCTCTTTTGGAAACAATCGAGCGGCTACGCCCGATGGCGGCCCAGAACGGGAGCGAAATCATCAGCGACATCCGAACCGAGATGACGGTAGAAGGCGACAAATTAAGATTGGAACAGATCGTCGGTAACTTGCTCACGAACGCGATAAAATTCGGTTCTGGCAAACCGATCTCGATTCTCGCGGAGCCGGGAGCTGACCCCAGCACTTTGTATTTGGCCGTTACTGACCAGGGGCCGGGCATTCCGACGGAAAGTATTCCGAAGCTCTTCGAACGTTTTGAAAGGGGCAACGCTGGATCGCAGCCCGGGCATGGCATGGGGCTTTATATTGTGAAGATGCTGGTCGAAGCTTATGGCGGGTCGGTCCGAGTACAGAGTGAGATCGGAAAGGGATCCAAATTTGAAGTCATTCTTCCGATAAGAAAAATGGCGGAATAATGGTGGAGCTGATCGGGATCGAACCGACGACCTCCACAATGCCATTGTGGCGCTCTACCAGTTGAGCTACAGCCCCGTTCCCCAAACCAATTGTCAACTAGTCATACTCAGCCAAGGAGCGCTTTGCAAGCCCCTGGGCTACTTTGCCTTATTTTTTACCGTGGGCTTCGGGTCTGGTTCTTTTAATGCGGGTAGTCCCAGTAGCGCGCGGTTCAGGGGACTGGCCCAGTCAAGGGTGGAGAGTTTGGAGCGGCTGCGGTCATAGCGGGTCGAGACAATCTCAAAAATCGTCTTTTTTGCGCCGGTATGCCAGATATCCGAATCCAAGACCTCGAGCCCGCTCTTACCATTGAAATTCAGCTCGGTTCCCCCCGTCAACTTGGGGAGTTCTTTGTTGAACATCGAGCCGAGGCTGGCGAAAGGACTTTCACCCCCGCTGCCTTTACCGGCCATCGCCGCACTGGAGCCCGCGTTGACATAACCCGCGGCTTCGGGCCCGACACCCAGCAATTCGATTTTGCCGTTCTTGATGTCCTCGTCCAAGGCTTTCATTGCATCGCCAAATGCGGACGGCATTCCGGACATCCCGCCGAGAATGTTGGCCGGAGATTCTGATCCGAGGCGGCGGGCGATATCGCCCATGTTGGTGCCCATGCCCTTGAGGAGTTCGGGAATCTGTGCCCGATTTGGCATTTTATCCAAAAGCGCCGAGTCGGGGCCGGCCAGCGCCGCGCCTGAGCTCGCCGGATCATTTCCTTTCAGGATTTCCTCGGCCGTGGTGCCGTAGGAACTCGTGCCGCCGCCGGAGTTCCGGATATTCGTGGTGGAACTGCTTCCACCGCCTCCTCCGGTGACGGAGTTCACCCCTGGCTCAGTGTCGCCGCCGGTCGTGGCCGCAATCGCGGGTGATAAGAAATCCTCGATTACCCTGCACGATTCTTTGGCGACTTTTGAGGAACGGGACATTCCGTACCATTTCACGCCCGCCATGAGTGCCGCGATCGCCCCCGCCGTACAGGCTTCCCCGCGAAGGGGATTGCTGGAAATCGCTCCGACGCCGTATGCGCCGGCGGTCGCTCCAATTCCAGCTCCGATGGACGTGTTGATGCTGGATCGCATGGCATCGTACGATTTAATGCTCCTCGCCGTCATGATGCTGTACACGAGGTCAGTCGCTGCCGCCGCGCCGCCGGCTATCATGCATGCTGTGCCCGAACCCGCCCACTGAAAGGCGCAGGCCGCCAGGCAGCCGATAGCGACCGCCGTATAGACGCTTGCCGTAATCATCTGGGACTTCTTCGCTGTATTTGCGCCCGCCATGACGGCGCAATGCATGGGAACTTGGCCCCACTGCGCTTCAAAAGCCGCAGGGCAACACCCCGCCGAAGGGTTGGTGCTGGCTGAAGTACCGTTTGCGCAAATTTCCGGGCTCGGAGGGGAGGCTTGGCAGGCGTTCATCACGCCTTTAAAGACTCCGCACTGCTCATCGCAACCCCCCGGAACCGGGGTTGGTCCAGACGGAGTGGGGGATGCTTCATCGCTTACTCCCGGCAGCGGTGACGGGCTCGGCCAAACGAGTGCTTGAGCCGGACGCGCGAAAATCGTCGCAGGTAGCGCCATCATCAAGATCAAAAACAAAGCATTCAGTTGAGACATCATATTATTTTCCCCCCGATACGGACGAGCTGGTTCCGTTTGAGAAAAGGCGACGTCCCACGTAGTGATACCTGAAAGAAACTCTCTGAAAAATGCTGAGTGTGCGGTCCTGTACGATCAGATTCGGCGAACGTGTCAGAGCGGCGAAATCGAGCGCGCTGATTCCGGTCGGGGGTTTCTCCCCCTTTTGCGGACCAAACTGAGTCATCATATTGCCGATGAGCGAAGCGAGATTGGCATCCCCGCCCCCGCCACTGGGTGAGCCGCCTCCGCCGCTCGAGACGTATTCAGCTCCGGCGAGTTCATAAGGAAGCTTCTCCTGGAGTTCGCCCAGGGCAGCCGCGAGTGTCCTGGTCTGGTCCTGGTTCAGTGCGCCTCCGACCGAGCCTGCAATGGCGCTCTGGGGCGTTTCGCCTTTTCTGGCGAGAAAATCAGATAGGTCTGATCCGGAGAGTTTCTTGAATTCGTCCGCGAATTTCTCACTGCCTACGAATCCCGGGAGGTTCGGTTCCATCGCGGCCGCGCACTGCATGGCTTCTCCCACGTTTCCCGTCGCGCGCGCGTTTGAGCAGGTTTGAGCCGTCGTATCCCGCGCGCCGGGTTCACCGGAGCCGACCAGTGTGCCGGACTTGCTCGATATGTAGGTCGAATCGTGATTCTGACCGCTCCCGGCGGCAGGCGGTGCCGTTCCATCCGCTCCGGGTCCGTTGCTCCTGTCGAGTGCTTTTGCCGCTTCGAGCGAGTTCTTGGCTGACTTCTCCTGGCTTTTTTCGGCCATGAATTTCACGACGGATTGCGCGGCCGAAGTGACGGCCGTTATGCAGGAACTCTTGTTCTTGAACGTGGAGCCTTTGTCGATCTTATCTCCGCCCATCATGAAATACGAAGTTGCCGCCATCCCCAGGCCCGTGATCGCCTGGGCATATTGCTTCGTCATGACGGCATCGGTGACACCGGTGACCATGGCGGAGCCCGTGCAGACCGCGCCTCCTCCGCTCCATTCCGTAAAGCACGAGGCGGTGCAAACGGCCGCGGTCGCGGCCCAGAGTTTCCAGATAATTCCATCCGCGTCCGCGGCTTTCTCGGCGTCTTTGGCGGCATCGCAATAGGATTTTTTCTCTTCCGGAAGGCCTTTCGGATTCGCGCGGGCACTGCAGACAGCGTCGTAATCATCAGCGCGGGCCGGAGCTGTCGCGAGCGGAACCGCAAACAGCAGGAACGGCACTATCAATTTCGTGATCCCCACCTTCATATGTCCCCCGAAGACCTGACTCACTGACTCGAACCATCGCTCCGTCCGTGGAGCGTCTTTGATTGCGTTTACTTGAGCTGCCCCCTCTTAAACTTATCCTGATTCACTTCTGATATTCTCGCAAAGAGACTCTTTGAATTTCTCCCCAAAATCGAATTTGGTTCCGAAGCCGGACCTCGATCGCCAAAAGCCAGGATGCCATTTCCTGAAAGGTCCTGCTCCTTTTTCCCGAAAAGGTCCTTTAATGCGGAGAGATCCAGGCCTTTGTCACCGCCACCACCGCCGCCGCCGCGGCCGAAGCCTCCACCGCCCCCTCCCTCGTAGGTTGCCTTTTCGTTTGCAGCCATTTTCGCGCCTGGTTCGGGTTCCCCGGTCGCCGAACTCGTGGAGCCGAGCCCGACTGCTCCGCCGGAGCCGTTTTGGTTTGCAATCTCCTTATCCTTAAAAGGATCGGCTGCGGGGCCGGGACTTGCGAGCCCGGTCGGCGGACCGGCAAAATTGTACGGCGCACCGAGGTTGGGCGTATCCGTTTGTGGCTCTTCACCGATGGCCTGTGCTTCTTCGGCTTCGCCGTTCCCGTTAATCGCGCCCGCGGTGCGGGGTGCAAAGGAGTCGGCGCCACTCAGGTCCATTCCTCCGGCGGGATTAACGGTTGGATTGCCATTGCCTTCGCCGGCGAGCTTGTCAGCGGCCTCGCGCATCTTTTTTGCCGCGATAATATTGAAAATGCCTTGAGTGACCTGACCGAGTCCCGTTGCGAGCTGGGTGACGCCGGCACCATAGGCTTGCGATTTGGCGCTCGCTTTTTCGGCCTCGGCGGCGTTGCCGAACTTTTTCACCAGAAGCGCATTCCGCCTCACGTCCGAGGCTCTAACGTTGTTCAATTTGGTGCCTTCGGAGTTCATGAAGGCGTTCTCCATGCGTTCGCTTCCGAAACCGGATACCTGGTATTTCTGTGTTTCGCCCGGTTTGGCTTGTCCTTG
>DATDSK010000303.1:0-8596 GCA_035291325.1 Bdellovibrionota bacterium
GATCAGCATCAACGACAACGGTCATGGGATCCCGAAAGAACTCCAGGAGCGAATTTTTGACCCGTTCTTCACGACCAAAGCACCGGGCAGCGGCACCGGTCTGGGACTGGCCATTGTCAGGTCCCTTGTTACTTCAATGAACGGCAAAATCACGGTGCATTCGGAAGTTGAAAAGGGCACGACCTTCGCTTTCGAGCTTCCAGCGGTCGGTTAATCCGCCTTTCAGCCGCCCGGAATCTTCGCCGGTTTACGTGCAACCCCGCATTACGGAACGGCCCATGCAAACAGCCTCAAAAAAGGAGTGCGTTTCATGACGAATCAGGCTCGTTCTATGTCAGCCGTTTTCATCCTCGGTCTTTGGGCGTCGGTCGCAGCGACCGGGTGCGGGGAAACAACGAACGTGAATATCACGCAACCCGCTCCTGGCGCGCCGGGACAGGTCCCCCCGCCTCCAACAAACATAACGGTCAGGATCACCGAGGTCTTCAAACCGGCTCCCATCATCGTGAAACAGCACATCACCAATAAGATCGCGACCATCATCATCGTCAATAACGAGAACGATGATCACTCGATTGTCGCGAATGATGGCCGCTTCAACAGCGGCGTCATCCGCCCCGGAGAGGAAAAAACATTCACCGTGGACGAACCCGGGGACTTCCCCTTTCATTGCGGAGTTCACCCGGACGACGCGAACGAAAGGGGCGTTCTGCGTGTCGAGCCTTCTGATCAGCCGGGAGCATCGCCTTCACCGAACCCTACCGCGAGCCCCTCGATAACTCCGACCTTTTCTCCGACTGCCTCGCCCTCACCGAGCCCATCGGTTGAACCAGCCGAACAAACCATCACGATCACGGCTGGCGCCTCGACCCGAACAACCGATGCCTTCGGAACGGAGCCGCTGACCGTACCCCAGAATTCGGTCGTGACGGTCATCAACAATGATACTGACGACCACACGGCGACTTCCGATGACGGAACGACCTTCGACACCGGGATTATTCCGCCGGGCGAGCGGGCAACGTTCGTCCTGAACCAAGCGGGAGAATTCCCGTTCCATTGCACGGTTCACCCGAATATGCGCGGAACCTTGAGGGTATTGCCGAGCGGGCAGCCTTCGCCAAGCGCAAGCCCGAGCCCGACCGAGCCCTCGCGCGAATAAGAGAGCTGTTAAAAAACGGCATCTCAGGCCCTGATGCGCTGTTGCACATATGCAGGTATGCGGGTATAAGCAAGGTTAATGCGTGAACTTGCTCAGATCTTCAAGGCGCTCGGCGACGAGACCCGGATAAAAATGCTTTCTCTCGTGATCAGATACGGCGAACTCTGCGTGTGCGATTTCGAGCAAGGCATGGGGATTTCTCAATCGAAGGCATCCCGCCACCTGAGGTGCCTGGCCAATGCCGGTCTGCTTGAAGACCGGCGCGAAGCCGTTTGGGTCTACTATCACCTGCCCCTCAAACCAGAAGCTTTTCACAAGGGCGTCGCGAAGCTCGTCGAAGAAGCTCTGCCTCAGGAAGAACTCGTCGAACTGGAAACGCGTTTCAAAAAATGGCTCAAGAGCAAAAGCTGCAACGCGCGCATTCCCCAACGTGCCGCCCAGAAGGACAAATAATGGAACACACGAAAAAGACAGTCTCCGGCCGGTTATCCTTCCTGGATCGCTATCTCACGCTATGGATTTTTATTTCCATGGCGATCGGCGTCGCCTGGGGCTATGTGTTCCCGGGCGTTGTGCCTTTCCTGAACCAGTTCAGCGTGGGGACTACGTCGATTCCTATCGCCGTCGGGCTTATTCTCATGATGTACCCGCCACTCGCAAGGGTGCGGTACGAGGAGCTCGGGCGAGTCTTCAAGAACACGCGCGTTCTCGGCTTGTCCCTTCTTCAAAATTGGGTCATTGGCCCCATTCTGATGTTCGCGCTCTCCGTTTTGTTCCTGCAGGATTATCCCGAATACATGGTGGGCCTTATCCTGATCGGACTCGCCCGCTGTATCGCCATGGTCATCGTGTGGAATGACCTCGCCGAAGGTGATCCGGAGTACTGCGCGGGACTGGTGGCCTTTAACTCCATCTTTCAGGTCCTCTTCTATTCGGTTTTCGCGTACGTCTTCATCACCGTCTTCCCCACCTGGTTCGGACTGAAGGGTACGGAAGTTCATGTCACGATGGCGCAGATTGCTAAGAGTGTATTCATTTATCTCGGGATACCTTTCTTGGCCGGAGCCCTGACCCGCCTGATTCTCGTCAAAGCGAAGGGCAAAGAATGGTACCATACCGTATTCGTGCCTAAGATCAGCCCAATCACCCTGATCTCCCTGCTTTTCACGATTATCGTAATGTTTTCGATCAAGGGTGAAATGATCGTTCAGCTCCCGCTCGACGTGGTGAGAATCGCCATTCCGCTCCTGATCTATTTCGTGATGATGTTTGTTGTTTCGTTCCTGCTCAGCAAAAAGGCCGGTGCTCCCTATCCGCAGGCCGCTTCCCTTTCCTTCACGGCTGCCTCGAACAATTTCGAACTGGCGATCGCGGTCGCAGTCGCGACCTTCGGGATCAATCACGGTGCCGCGTTTGCAGCCGTCATCGGTCCGCTCGTTGAAGTGCCGGCGCTGATCGCGCTGGTGAACGTCGCGCTCTGGTTCAAGAGGCGGATGTTCGATGATCGGATCACCTCCGAGCGTGACCCGCAAAGCCGCGCTTCGGGCCCTCGGATCTCAGAAAGGAACAAAATGAAAAAAATCCAAATTTTGGGAACAGGCTGTGCCAAATGCAAAAAACTGGCGGAAAACGCCGAAGCTGCCGCCAAAGCAGCCGGAATTGAATACCAGCTCGAAAAAGTGACAGAAATGGCCGACATCATGAAATTCAAGGTCATGATGACGCCCGCGCTCGTTGTCGATGGCATCGTGAAATTCGCCGGAAAGACGTCAACCATCGACGAGATCAAATCGATTCTCCAGAATTAGAAAAAACAAAGGAGCCTCTTTTGAAACGCATCATTACAGCAGGACTTCTCGCCTTTGTCGGAATCAGCTGCATTTATCTTTTGATCGGAGAACGGCGAGGAGGCTCAAATACGGGGGCCCCACCTGCTACGGAAAGCAAGGCCGGCCCACAGATCGTAGCCTACTACTTTCACACGACTGGCCGATGCATGACTTGCTATAAGATTGAAAACTACACGCGGTCTTCGATTACCGAGAACTTCGCGGGCGCGCTCGGTTCGGGCAGGCTGGTGATTAAATCGGTGAACGTTCAGGAGCCTGGAAATGAACACTATATCCGGGATTACCAGCTCTCCACGAAATCAGTGGTTCTCGTCGAGATGAAGGACGGAGCCGAGAAGCGCTGGAAAAACCTGGAGAGGGTCTGGGACGAGGTCGGAGACGAGGCTTCTTTCAAGAAATACATCGCAACGGAGCTCAAGCAGTTCGGCGGTACCAGCCTGGGGCGAGAGAGTTGAGCAAGACATGCTCATGACCAGCCTGACCGCGCTCTGGCTCGGGATTCTGACATCACTCAGTCCGTGCCCTCTGGCAACGAATATTGCCGCGCTTTCCTACATCGGCGGACAATTTGCCGGTAAACGCAAGGCGCTCCTCTCGGGGTTTCTTTACCTGTTTGGCAGGACGCTTTCGTACCTTGCACTCGGGGTCATTCTCGTGACGAGTCTGATCTCCGTGCCCGATGTTTCCTTTTTTCTGCAGAAATACCTGAATCGCGCACTTGGACCCTTGTTGATCGTGATCGGGATGTTCCTTCTGGACCTGATCAGCATCCCGTTCAGCGGGTTTGGAGCGAGCGAAAGATTGCAGAAGAAATTTGCCGGGATGGGGGTCGCGGGCGCGCTGCCCCTCGGGATGATCTTTGCCCTGGCGTTTTGCCCCGTTTCGGCTGCACTGTTCTTTGGCAGCTTGATTCCGATCGCCGTACGGGAACAAGCCGCCATCCGCTTGCCGATTTTTTACGGCATCGGCACCGCGCTCCCCGTCGTCGCGTTCGCCCTGCTTTTTGCTTTTGGGGCGGATGCCGTTACGAAGGCTTTTCGCAAAGTGACGGCAGCCGAGACCTGGGCTCGCAGGATTACCGGAATTCTGTTCGTCGCGATCGGTATTTATTACAGTCTGGTTTATATATTCCGCATTCTTTAACGCGGCTGCTGAAGGAGTTCTCATGGGAGAAAGCACTGAAAAGGGAAGATGTTGTTGTGAGGGCGCGGCCTGCGGGCCTAGTAAGAAGCGTCCCGTATTCAAACAATACTTCACCTTTGGAATAGCCGCTCTCGCTCTTTGGTATCTCCTCTACCAATCGATCGAGGCATTCGCGAAATGGGTCACCTATTCCGCCCTGGGCCTGGCGGAGGGTTCGCATCTCGGAGCAGCGGTCGAATTCTTCGTCTACGACACCCCGAAAGTACTTCTCCTCCTGACTCTTGTCGTCTTCGTCGTCGGCGTGATCCGCTCGTTCTTCACGCCCGAAAGCACGCGAAAAATCCTCAGCGGCAAGCGCGAGTCACTCGGAAATGTGCTGGCAGCCCTGTTGGGAATCGTTACGCCTTTTTGCTCCTGCTCGGCCGTTCCACTCTTCATCGGATTCGTCACGGCCGGAATACCCCTCGGCGTAACGTTTTCTTTCCTGATCTCGGCTCCGATGGTCAATGAAGTCGCGCTGGTTCTCCTTTATGGACTGTTTGGCTGGCGGGTCGCGGCCCTTTATCTGGGAACGGGCTTGCTGATCGCCATTGTCTCCGGTTGGGTGATCGGACGATTGCGAATGGAAAAACACGTCGAGTCCTGGGTCTATCAAGCCGAAGCCGGAGAAAACTCCGCTCAGGAACGCCCGACTTGGGAGAGCCGGATTCAATACGGAGTCAGTGACGTCCGGGAGATCGTCGGTAAAGTTTGGCTTTATGTGATCGCCGGGATCGCGCTGGGCGCCGCAATTCATGGTTACGTCCCCGAGGATTTCATGGCGTCCATCATGGGTAAACAAGCCTGGTGGTCAGTGCCGATTGCCGTTCTCATCGGAATACCGATGTACTCGAATGCGGCCGGCATTATTCCGGTCGTTCAGGCGCTGCTCGGAAAAGGCGCCGCGCTCGGAACAGTCCTGGCGTTCATGATGTCAGTGATCGCGCTTTCCCTGCCGGAGATGATCATTCTCAGAAAAGTCCTGAAGCCCAGGCTGATCGGCGTTTTCCTGGCCGTCGTTGGACTTGGAATCATCCTGATCGGCTATCTCTTTAACGCGCTACTCTAAAAACGAATATGCTATTCAATTGTCGAGCAGACACACGCAACACGAAATTGCCCCCCTTGTCTTGACTATTCAAGTAATTTGTTGAATAGTGAGCAGAGGAACGAAAGGAAATATCGGCCCATGAATCTCTCATTGATTGGCGCCTTCACTGCGGGCCTTCTCACCTTCCTGTCTCCTTGTGTGCTCCCTCTCATTCCCATCATAACGGCGAACCTCGTTCTGTCCGATTCAAAGAGCCGCTGGCCGCGTGTCACGGCGACGTTATGGTTCGCTTTAGGGTTCGTTCTTGTTTTTATCGCCATGGGGGTCAGTATTTCCTGGCTGAGTTCGTTCATGACCTCAGTAAAGCCCTGGTTCATCATCGCGGCAGGCGTGATCCTCGGGCTTTTCGGTTTAAAGCTGATGGGAGTATTTCGCCCGAAGCGCCTGTTCGGCTGGATGGAGCGATCCTTCAGCGCTCCGGACGTTTCTAAATATGTTCCGAAAGGGCTCCATGGGTTCCTTTTCGGAGCGCTTTTCGGCCTGACTTGGACCCCATGTGTCGGCCCGATTCTCGGCGGAGTCCTCACCTATGTCGCTTCTCAGGATCGCTCAATCGCACAGAGCGCGTTTCTGCTATTGGCATTTTCTCTTGGAATCGCGCTTCCCCTCATCGCGTTCTCGTTCGCAACGGAGTATCTCACACCGAAGTTGAAAGCTTTGAAGAAGCACCTGGCTAAAATCGAGTATGCGACCGGCCTGGGCCTTTTCATTTTCGGAATCTTTATCGCCGTTCAGGGTCGGCATCAGCTCCCGCAGGCAACCTCAGTCGCGCCAGCAGGGTCGGCAATCGCGTTCGACGCGACGGGCAGACGGCTCGATCTGCTGAAGCCGGCGGCTAATTCGGTACGAATGGTTTTCTTCTATTCAACGAAGTGCCCGATCTGCCATGCGATGGAAAGATTTTTGCCGGACTTCGAGAAAACCTGCATTTCCGATCAATTTGAATTCGTGCGCGTCAATGTCGATCTCCCGGAAAACGCCGTCGCGGCAAATCGCTTCAATGTTCGCGCGGTCCCGACGATTTCGCTGATCAGCCCGAACGGACACGAAGTCGTTCATCTCGTCGGCTATCAAAGCGAGGCACGCCTGAGAGACGCCGCCGAGACCTCGACAAAGATGCTGTGCGAAGTGTCTAACGCTCAAAAGCTCCCGTCTCTTCCGGTACCGAACGAAGGCCAGGCTTGTTCTCCGAACGAAGCCTGCTAAAGCGACGCCGATGCCGCCCGGATCGGGCGCGGCCTGGCTGCGTCGCGCTCGTGCGGGTGTGAGAAATCGAGGTTCGGACCCGCCGGAACGATCTGCGTCGGATTGATTTCCTTTTGACTGATGTAATAGTGCCGTTTGATATGTTCGGGACGACAGGTCTCGGAAACCCCGGGCGTCTGATAGATGTCGCGAACGAAGCCCCAGAGATTCGGGTATTCGTAGATGTGCCGCAGATTGCATTTGAAATGACCGTAGTAGACGAGATCGAAGCGGAACAGCGTCGTGAACATGCAAATATCAGCGAGGGTCATCCGATCGCCCAGGAGGTAACGATGCTTTCCGAGTTCGAACTCCCACCAGTCGAGCGCGCCGAAGAGATCACCGATGGCACGGTCGTAGGCGCGCTGTGAAGTCGCGAAGCCCGCGCGATAAACGCCGTTGTTGATCTTCGGATAGATCGATTCGACAACCCGGTCAATTTCTTCGCGTTGCCCTTCGGGATAAAGATCTGATTTATTTTTCGCCAAGGGAAGGAACTCTGTCGCGAACATTTTGATGATGTCCAGGGACTCGTTGTTCACGATCGTTTGGTGCTTTTTGTCCCAAAGAACCGGAGTCGTCTCTTCAGCCGCGTACTCGGGATCGGCGAGGCGGTAGATGTCGATCAGGTCTTTCTGATGATTCACGAAATCGGCAATACAGCCCTCGAAATCAGTGAAGGTCCAGCCGTTTTCGTTCCAAACAGGGTCGACGACCGAAAGCGAGATGACGTCCTCGAGGCCGAGCAGCCCCCGGACAATCGCGGTGCGATGCGCCCAAGGACAGGCCCACGAAATGTAGAGATGATAGCGGCTGGCCTGCGGCTCGAAGCGCGAGCCAGCGCCCGACTGAATATGATCTCGAAAAAGCGACACATAGCGAACGAATTCACCTTGCGGGTTGTTCCACATGCTCCATTTTCGGTGCAGGGGGCGTACCGCCAACACCCCAGGCCATTGTAATCAAACGTTATAAGAAGCCAGGCGAGCGGTCGCCGCCGCGAGGGTATTCAGAGTATCTATTGCCTCACATGTCTGCTATGATGGCTGTCCAACTCGCTTCTTTCGAGTCTGCGGGCATAGTGCCCCTGTCCTCTTGAGCGGCTCAGCACCATCAGCCCCATCAAGGCCGGGAGGTTACATGAACAAGACGCAACACGGAGGCGATTCTCCGTCTCTGATTCACCATTTCGAAACTTTTGAACTGCCCCAAAAACTCAACGACGCGCTCAAAGCGATGGAATTCGAAATCCCAACGCCCATCCAGGCACAAGCGATTCCCATCGCCCTCAAAGGCCGGGATCTGATCGGCTGCGCGCAGACAGGCACCGGCAAGACCGCCGCCTTTTGCATCCCCACACTGGTCCATCTCCTTGCTGACCGGAACAAAACCGCGTTGATCCTTGCGCCGACCCGCGAACTCGCCATGCAAATCGAAGGCGTCTGGAAAGACCTGACCCGTTTCTCACCAGAAATCCGTTCGGCTATTCTCGTCGGCGGCAATTCCATGCAGCCCCAGATGCAGGCGCTCAAAAGAAATCCGAGACTCCTCATCGCCACTCCCGGCAGACTGATCGACCACCTTCAGCGCGGAAGCCTCAACCTGAGCCGCGTCGGCATTCTGATCCTGGATGAGGCCGATCGCATGCTCGACATGGGCTTCGCCCCTCAACTTTCACAGATCATGCGCTTTGTCCCGCAGAGCCGGCAGACGCTGCTTTTCTCCGCGACGTGGAGCCCCGTCGTGGACGATCTGGCCAAAAAATATCTGAAAACTCCGGCACGCGTCTCCGTCGAAAAAGCTTCGCGAGCCGCGCAAACCGTTCATCAAAGCATGATCGCGACCACGATGAAGGAGAAGAACGAGGCGCTTCTCGACGAACTGAACGAACGCGAGGGAAGCGTCCTGGTTTTCGTGCGGACCAAGAGCCGCACCGATCGTGTTGCCAAGTACCTCAGCTCGTATGGCCTCGATGTCAATCGCATTCACGGCGGCCGCACACAGGGACAGCGCAATGCCGCTCTTTCGGCCTTTCGCGTCGGCAAA
>DATDSK010000304.1:0-5925 GCA_035291325.1 Bdellovibrionota bacterium
ATTGGAACCCAGAATCTTAAGTGGGCGCCATGTACCAGCTTTAGGCTTCCTGGTAAACCAGGCATGCACACCACTGGCAGGGACAGCTCCCTGGGTTATTGACTGTAGGGTCCGAATATATATCGCCGGTCCCTGGGTCGACTCCCAGTATAGCCAATTTCGATTCCGCCAAACATGGAAAAATAGCGACCGGGTATTTTTTCAAAAGCGTCATCTTTTCGTCGTGTGTCTTTACAGTGCCTTCAGGAAATGACACACTTTTATCAGATGAACGGTAAAAAGCTTCTGGTCGCGGACGATAGTCTGACTATCCAAAAAGTAATTCGCCTCGCCCTCTCGAACGAAGGCTATGAAATCCAGGCTGTTTCAGATGGAAACGACGCCGTTCAGCAAATTGCGGTTTTCAGGCCGGATATCGTGCTGATCGATGTATCGCTTCCCGGCAAAACAGCATTCGAAGTGAAACAACTCACGGAGTCACACGAAGGGCTTGATCAAGTTCGTTTTGTACTCATGTCGAGTGCGTTTGAACGGGTCGACGAACAGCAAATCGAAACGGTTCGGTTTCATGGACGCCTGACAAAGCCGTTTGACCCGGCTCATCTGCGCCAGACTTTGAGCAGCGTGCTTTCCAAAGATCCGGAAAAACCAGGCAACGTCGCTTCAATGCCGCCCCTTCCTCCCGGGCCGAGCCCAAAATTCGCGGCTCCCGCGGAACCACCTGCGGCAGCGGCACCGGAAAACGAGCCGAAAGGCTGGCCAAAGTTGCCGGATCTTCCGGAATTTCCCGATCTTCCGGATATGCCGGACATGGGCGAGCCCGAGCTTTCGAATCTCGCCGACGACAATTCTTACCAGCCACTCAAAGACCTTTGGGATAAAGAACCGCAAATCGTCATGCCGGCACCGGAACTGTCCACCGGAGCAGCCGATTCCGAGCGGGATCCCGATGCTGATATCCGGCATTTAACGGAGTCAACCATCAGGATGAGCGGTCTCGACGATTTCCAATGGACTGTGAACGAACCGACACTGAAGCCCGGCCCCGCCATGATGGATCGAGGAGCTTCGAATTTCCCGCTTGAGCAGGCCGCGGGCCCGCGCTCACAACCAACACCTTCGCCCGCCGTACCCACGCCTCCGAGCCTCGCTCCCCCCACTCCCATCGAGTCGCCGCCCTTCTTACCTGCTTCGCGCCCCGGAATGCCGGACGGAATCACGATCGGAGAAGCCTCGGAGACACAGCAAATTCCACCTCCGTTTGCTCCTTCCGGTTCCTCTTCTTTCCCGAGGGAGGAAATGGAAGACCTGATCCGCAAACAGGTTGAAAAGAACCTTGAAGAGCTCGCGCGCAAATTTCTTCCCGAACTCGCCGAACGGGTGATCAAAGACGAGATTCGCCGTTTGCTTTCGGAACAACCCTGACGCGCACGTCTTCGGAAAATAGACGCGCTCTCGCCGGAAGATCCACGAGAAGCTCTCCAGCTGCTCCCAATCCCGCCACGGTCCCCTGACCAACCGTTCCCGACCGCGTCGTCCACTCGATCTGAGTCCCCTCTTTCATCAGTGCGTGCTCGAGATAATGATCGCGAACCGTCTGCACCTCGGAGCGCCTCAGGAACTCCATTTCGCCGAGAATAGCTCCGACGATTTGATCACGGACGAGATCGATTCCTGGCGAAACCCGCGGCACAGCATTTTTCAGGCAGATCGCCCGATACGAGGCGGGGAATTCGCCGGTCGCGAGTTCCGAGGGAGCCGCTTCGTAATTCAAGCCGATGCCGACAATCACGCAAGGCCCGGGAGTTCGCGAAACAGATTCGCAAAGAATCCCTCCCAGTTTGGCATCATCAAGCCAGAGGTCATTGGGCCATTTGATCTGGATTCCGAGTTCCGGATAAAGAGAGCGGAGCGCTCGGACCGCACCCGCGGCCGCGGCCAACGGAACCCAGGAGCCCGCTTTAGCGAAAACGCCCTGTTCCATGCGAACCAGAATCGACAGGAAAAGATTACCTTCGAGCGACTGCCACGTTCTTCCTGATCGGCCTTTTCCGCATGACTGGACCCTGCACGAAATCCAGGTTCCATGAGGGCACCCTTCCAAAGCGAGCTTCCGCGCGTAATCGTTGGTCGACTCACAGCGTTCGAGTACGCAATTGGACCTGAGCTTCACTCACCCTCCGATCAGCAGGGACAGATCCACGGCTCGAACGGAATGAGTCAGCGACCCCACCGAAAGGATATCGACTCCCTCGATCGCATAATCCGCGATATTGGCTTCATTCAAGCTGCCGGAAACTTCAATGAGCGGGCGCTTTTTCATCAATTCCAACGCGCGGACGGCCGAACGCACTTCCGAAGGAGAAAAATTATCCAGAAGAACCGCTTCAGCTCCGGCTTCGAGCGCCTGCTTCAGTTCTTGCCTTGAAGTGACCTCGATCTCGACTTTAAGGCCGTGCGGCGCTCGCGCACGAACGCCGTTTATGGCGGGTCCGATTCCTTTCGCCGACGCGATATGATTTTCCTTGATCAAAACACCAGCCGAGAGCCCCAGACGATGACTGAAACCACCGCCGCATTGAACGCCATGAACCGCAAGGTCGCGATAGTGGGGCAAAGTCTTGCGGGTTGCGGTCACACGCGGCGGACGCGACGGGCAAGCGCGGCGAACCAGCTCGACCAATCGATGCGTCGAGGTGGCGATCCCCGAAACATAAGATGCAAGATTCAGAAACGGTCGTTCCAGCGCGAGCACCAGACTCGCGGGACCTTTCCATTCACAAACGAGTTTTCCCGGCCGGAGCGCTTCACCATCGGCGATGAAACACTTGCTCACAAGCTCGGCGCCGAGCTCGCGCGCGACGTGATTGAGCGCGGCCGAAAGTCCCGTCGCGGCCCAAATCCCTTCTGACTTTGAGACAATCCGTGCCTTCACGGACCGCCGGGCGCGGACTCCCAATCCCATGCTCGACCAATCCCAGGGCCAGCCATCCTCTTTTAACCCGGTAAGCAGAAGTTCCTTCCAAAGCAGCGGAGCGGAATGGTAATCGTCAACTTGAGCGCGTCTGGGAGAGAGTTTTCGGTCTCGAGGCATCTTGATTTCCTCTCACGCGGTTTTAACTTTTTTGTATAACGGAGACAAGGGGCAACTCATGACAGAGCGGGAGCCGAAAGGCAGAAAACAGACGGAACTCAGGCCAATCTCGATCCAAACGGACGTGAACCGCTACGCCGAAGGCTCCGTCCTGATCAAATCCGGGAACACCCATGTGCTCTGCACCGCCTCAGTCGAGGAGACAGTCCCCTCCTGGCTCACCGGCAAAGGCCGGGGTTGGGTGACAGCCGAGTACTCCATGCTTCCGCGTTCGACACATACCCGCACGAAGCGCGAGCGCGATAAAGCATCAGGACGTACCCAGGAAATTCAGCGGCTGATCGGCAGGGCCCTGCGCTCGGTCGTGAACCTCGAGAAGCTCGGAGAACGATCCATTCTCATCGATTGCGATGTCCTGCAGGCCGACGGCGGCACAAGGACGGCATCGATCACCGGAAGTTGCGTCGCGCTGGTCATGGCGCTCAAAAAACTGGAGCGGGACGGAAAGATTTCGCTCCCCGAGGTGTGGCTCGACAGCGTTTCGGCAATCAGCGTGGGAATCAGCAGAAACAACGAACTCCTGGTCGACCTTGATTACGTGGAGGATTCCTCGTCCAGTGTGGACATGAACTTTGTTATCACGGGAAAAGGTCTCTTCGTCGAAATTCAAGGAACAGCCGAAGGAACACCGTTCTCCAAAGATCAAATGGACGCGATGACCAGGGCAGCAGAGACCGCGGCCCGGCAGATTCACTCGATCCAACTGGCGGCGATCTCATCGTTGAAGTCGTGGAAGTCGTGAGTCGTGGGACAAACGTGAGGCCCCTCTAAAAAGAAGAGGAGCCGACCCAGCCAGAACGGTTGGATCGACTCCCCAATGAGGAGGTGGTGGGTACAGCACTTCTGCGTAACGTCGTTACGCAACTCGGTGAGCGCTATGCTTGGCTTTCCAAGCATTATAGTGCTCTAACTTTTTCTCGAAATCTGGAACCGGTTCACCGGTCTTCTTGATCAAGCCGAACTTGAACTGATCATAATGCTCATCGCAGAAATTGAAGCGATGCGCTTGGGCCTTGCAGCCCCATGAATTGCAGCCACCGGGAAGAGGCGTGTATTCCTTTATCTTCCTGGCCGGTTCGGAATGTTTGTGAACGGGAGCGGGCGCTCCTGCACTGGGTGCTGGAGCCGCGGCTTTACCTGGTTGCTGTTCTTTTGCCATGATCGTCCTCCTCTAAGTTCAATACACGTATCGGCGACAGCCACCAAAACTTTACCTAAATGATCAGTTAATATAAAAGAACGTAAGCCATTGAAGTATATAGCTAATACCGTGGACGGGAGCACTGGCTGACGAAGCAAACTCACCGAAACTGAAGCCGCGGCGTCCGTTTCTTCTTCTTTCCGCTGAACGTTCCAGTCACGCCGAAGGAAACAGTATGCTCGCCCTCAGGATAGAGGACCCTGTCTCGGAGATAGGAGTATTGAAGATATAATTTCAGATTTTCGGTGATATTCGCGCTCGCGCCGAGTTTCCCTTTCAAAGGCGCCATGGCCCGGAATTGCTCGGCGGACCGGGTCCTCTCGACCATGAGGTTCAAGCCCGCACCACCGCTGAGGTCAAGCGAGGCGAGATCTTTATATCGGATCATGATTCCAAGCTCCACCTCGCCGGGAGCAAAGCCTTGAGAGATGATCCTGCTTTTTTGGTCCGAGCGCTTATACGCGTATCCTAGAAGTTTTCCCGCCAGGCTGAGGTCCATTCTGACGTTCTTGCTGAGGGCGAGAATGGGAAGGTCGGCTCCGGCATGCAACAGGTGCGCATCCAATCCGATCATATCCGCTTCTTTGATCAGAACCACGGGAATGAATCCCACCTCATCACTGACCTGCGGAGACTCGGACGAAATCCCGAGAAAGCTCGCCTGCAGGTAATACCTCATGTCTGATGGATCCTTGACGTTCACGGAACCTTGGGCAGCCATTTTCACGACGTAGTAAGCAGCCTGGGGTTTTCCGCCGTCGAAGCGCTCGCCGACTTCGAGTTCGATGCCCACGACGCCATAGACGCTTCCCTGATTCATTTCGACGCCGCTCTCCAGTTCGATCCCGACGCGCGACTGCTCTGGAGGAGCCAGACGATCCGGCACAGGCATGGTGTCGCCTTGCATGGGTTCGCCAATCGCATCGAGATACCTTCGCTTGAAAGCGCCATCATCGATCACCCGGACATCCCGGCTGAATGCCGCGAACCCCTGTTCGCTTCGAAGATTCGAGAGCACCAGCTTTTCCCGGTTTGACGACGCTTTCGCCAGATGCTCCAGTTGATCGTAACCCATCATGTATTTGATGGAGGCTTCGAGAAAAATCGCCGTCGCAAAAGGCGCGCTCTTCCACAAGGCGATCTCATTGACCGTTCCTCCGCCGAAGAACGTCCCCGCCTGTAAACTGTAAACAGGCAACCCGTTCTTCAGGCCATGGCTCTGTTTCATCCTGTGCAGGCTCATCAGCCCCATTCGGATGCGATCGCTCAGTTCCGAGTTCGAGATACCCGCGATCTTCGCTACTTCTTGCCCGAAGTTAAGCAGAGTCACCACTCCGAGCGCCGTCGGGAGTTCTCTCGTCTTATCCAGTGTTTCGTACCACTCGCCATGCTTTTGTTCGTCGGCGAGTTCCCGCATCAGCGCTCCCAGCGCCTGGTTGAATCGCGTCTGCTCGGCTGAGTCGCTCAGATCCTTGCAAGCACCTCCGTCACGAACCGCGCGTGAAAGTTTATACGGGAATACCATGTGCGCGGGATAAAAAAGACCGCAATAACGCCAAACGGCGTCGTC
>DATDSK010000305.1:0-3544 GCA_035291325.1 Bdellovibrionota bacterium
AGAGCGGCTCGAACGCCAAGTATGCTTTGGAAATCGTCGACAAGAACATCACGCTCGCGAAGCAGAAGAGTCAGCCCATTTGTCAGGATACCGGCAGTATCCTCGTCTATGTTCATTATCCGATGCGGCTGGATGCTGAAGCGCTGGCGAAAGTCATTCGCAAAGCTGTCGTGACCGCGACGAAGAAAGGGTATCTCCGCCAGAACAGCGTCGACAGCATTACCGGGAAAAACAGCGGAACTAATGTAGGCCCGGGATCTCCGGCCCTTCATCTCGAACCTTGGAAAAAAGATTACCTTGATGTTCGGGTGATTTTGAAAGGGGGCGGTTGCGAGAACATGGGCGTGCAATACAGCCTGCCGGATTCCAGGATCGGCGCGGGTCGGGATATCGCGGGCATCAAGAAATGTATTCTCGATGCGGTTCATAACGCCCAGGGCAAGGGTTGCGGGCCAGGTATTCTCGGCGTCGCGATCGGCGGGGATCGCGGCAGTAGCTACATGGAAAGCAAAGTTCAGCTTCTTCGCAAGATGACTGACAAGAACCCTGATCCTGTTCTCGCCGAGATCGAGGAGTCCTGTACGCAGGCCGCCAATCAGCTGGGCATTGGTCCGATGGGTTTCGGAGGCAAGACCACGTTAATGGGTATCAAGGCCGGAGCTTTAAATCGGCTTCCTGCTTCCTACTTCGTCAGTATTTCCTATATGTGCTGGGCCTTTCGCCGGCAGGGCGCCGTGCTTTCGGGCAAGGGCGATATCAAGAAATGGCTCTATTAAACGAGAGGGGATGAGGTTGTTATGATTCGACTCGACGTTCCTTTTACTGAAGAAAAGATCCGTTCCCTGAAGGTCGGGGACATGGTTGAGATTCACGGGACCATTTTCACGGGTCGCGATTCCGTTCACAAATGGCTTTATGAGGGAAATCAGCCTCCCGTCAGTTTAAAAGACGGGATGATCTACCATTGTGGCCCGGTACTCATTAAAGAAAAGGGCAAGTGGGTGGTGAAGGCGGCGGGGCCCACGACTTCGATCCGTGAGGAGCCGTATCAGGCCACGATCATCGAGCAGCACCAGTTGAGAGCCGTGATCGGCAAGGGCGGAATGGGCGAGAAGACGCGTCAGGCCTGCCAGAAGCACGGGTGTGTTTATTTGCACGCGATCGGCGGTGCGGCGCAGGTTCTGGCCGAATCGATCAAGGAAGTCGAAAACGTTTACGAATATGATCGTTTCGGCAGCCCTGAAGCGATCTGGCAATTCCGTGTTGAAGGATTTCCGGTGGTGGTCACGATGGATGCGCACGGAAATTCACTCCACAAGGAAGTCGAAGCTGCTTCAGCAGTGAAGGTCAAAGAGCTCTTCGAACAAATCACGGCCGCGAAACGATAGGGCCCTGAGTGGGCCGAGGAGGCCCAGAAAGCAGGCGAGGGATGCCGACCACGAACGAGAATCTCAAAACCGCATTTTCCGGTGAAAGCCAAGCGAATCGCAAGTATCTTGCCTACGCGAAAAAAGCCGAACAGGACGGTTTTCCGCAGGTCGCGCGATTATTTCGGGCTGCGGCTGAAGCCGAAACGATTCATGCGCTCGCGCATTTCAATGCGATGGGCGGGATTCGCTCAACGGCCGAGAACCTGGATGATGCCGTCCATGGCGAGACTTACGAATATGCCGAGATGTACCCTCCGATGCTGGAGCAAGCCCAAAAAGAGAATCACAAGGGCAAGACGATGATCGGGTATGCTCAGAAAGCCGAGCAGGTTCATGCGGAGCTTTACAAAAAGGCGCTGAACGCGGTCCGAGCCGGAGTCGATTTGAGTGATGCTGAAATTTTTGTTTGCCCGGCCTGCGGGGATATCGAGATCGGAAAGCCGACGGCGAAATGTCCGATCTGTGGCGCGGGGGCGGAGAAGTATAAACGAGTGGAGTAGGGGAGAATACTTCAGGTTTTTGCGTCCTTAACTCGGTCAAAACTGAGCACCCGGCCTAAAGAAATTAGTGGTACCATTGAAGCTGGAGGGTGTTTGGGCTATTCCTTGTTTTGGCTTTCATTGGCACTGTTTTTAGCGGCGACCACGTCGTTCGCGGACGACGCTTGTTTGCGCTCGCAAAGTTCCCATCGAGGCTTGGCGGACTTCACTCAAGCAAACAAGGATCTGGTCCGTCACGCGTTTCCGACTTTCTGTCAGAAGCCCGCTTTTAAGTATGAGAACGCTGAAAGCTGCAAGAAAGACAAAGCCGAGTTTCTCCGGTATTTTTCACAGTGCACCGATCCGACGGTAATTGCTCGCCCGGATAGTCCTGAATCTCTCCTGATCCGCCGAGAGCAGCTTCGACGGACATTTGATTTTGAGTTATTCCTTTTATCGCGGCTTTCCCCTCAAGGAGCCGGATTCGATGCGGCCTGGAAGAGTTTTGAAAAAAAATGGACCCTTCGCTTGAATGATCCGGCTCTCGCTAAGATGGATCATTCCCCGCTTCTCACGAAGGACGCGAAGGGTCAGCTTCAGATGCGGCGGGTTCTGTTAAGGATGGGACCCGCAATCATGTCCAGCTTCAGCAATCAAGTAAGTGCCGATACGGGTCTGACCCGGAGACCCGGGTTTGAGCTTGTGAAAGCGGCGATCTTCCTTAAGGCACTGAAGACGAAAGAAGGGCAGGCCCAGGCTCTGCGGATGGCAAATGGCGACAAAAAGGTTTTGAAAAGCGTGAACGCTGAAGCCGAAGGCATCTTTTACGGCTACTTCCCGGAACTCAAGCTAGACAGGAAACTTTCAAAAGAAGCTCTGGCCCTTGCGGCCCAGGGTATCGATCTTCAGCATGTATCCAAAGTGGTTTTTCAATCTGATCCGTCCGGTGAACCTCCGGCTGTGCCGAACGTGATGGCCCGACTGAACCGGATTTTGGCCACGATGATCGGGAAAGACTCTGATCGCGGACTTCGTGACCTCGAAGAACGTTTCGTGCGTTCAACGGTCAGTATCCAGAAAAAGCTGGATCGCTTGTTGGAAGAGGCGGGCGACAAAAACTGGAGAAGCTTTGACGATCTTGTTTCGCTTGGTTCAGCCGTGCAGGCGACCGTTCCTACTACTTCAGAGGGCAGCGCCCTTCGGGCGATCTTCTGTCATCGTGCACTCGCGGAGAAGAATTGGGACAGATTCCAGCAAGTCAGCATGCTGGCGGCTACCGGAACGATTTTCGGCGGAATGGCCCTGGGGATCGCGGCAAAGACGGTCACGGGAATTGCTGCAGGGTCTCGTGTCGCGGTCGCGACTTCGGCACTGGCCGCTCAGGCAGGGGCCCTTTCGGGTCCCGCAGGCTGGGGCCTCTCGGGCGCGAGCGTTGCTTTGGCTGAGAAGGAATATCGGGAGGTGCTGGAAAAGTCTTATCTAGGACACTTCAGTCATGCTGAAGTCGAAGTGTTGCGTCAGCATAAGAACGATGCGTGGCTTTGGTCTGCCGCCAATCTTCTCCTCGTGACTCCAGGGATCGTCGCAGGAAGGGTTTCGTCTCCGGCCGCTTCCGCCACTTTGAACCGCGTGCAG
>DATDSK010000306.1:0-12555 GCA_035291325.1 Bdellovibrionota bacterium
ACATCGAATCTGAGTGTTGGTTAGTGAAGTTGGGGTTTCCTAGAATGGCTTCCTTGAGACCGATGGACGAGGTGAGTGGTCTAACTTCCCACGCTGAGGGTCCTTTATCCATGAACGTGAGGGGAAATTTGTGGCGAACCCGGTCTGTGATTTCTTCGGCAACCCTGGACGAAGCATCCGTGACGATGTCGAGGTCCTGATTACGGATGATCAGATTTGGAAGTACATCGTCGAATCGGCTTGCGCCGGCTCGGAACCAGTCGGGATGCTGGTTTCGGATGATCTTGTTTTTAGTGTGTTGGCCGAAGGCAGTGGCAGTGCCGCCGAAGAGCCAACAGCGGACCTTGAGTTCCCTGCAAATTTCACTGATATAGGCAAACTCCGTGATGCTCTTTCTGCCTCGATGAATTTCCCTGGCGAGGACCTGTGCGTCGACGCTATTGCGATCGGGGGTGAATGCTTCTGTTGCAAATGCGTTTGTGTATGGAATCGAGCCAAAAACCAGGAGCAGAATAAGACGAAGTGACGCACTGGTCATTTGTGAACTTATCGGCACTTTTGAATTTGTGCATGAGAGGAGCGTAGTTTCTTGATTGATCGTAACTACTGGAATTTCGCTGGAAATGCGCCGTAGCGGGGCTCATTTATTTGAAATCGTTCTCGAAAAGTCTGTTCAAATGGTCAAGAACGACCCTGACCCGCGCCGCATTCTTCAGGTCTGGATGATACACGATCCATACGGGGACAGAGACAGTGATCTCCGGGAGGATCGGCACAAGCCCCTTTTTTCCAGCAGTCATGAAATTGGGAAGAATGCCGATCCCCAAACCCGCGGTTACGGCGGAATATACGGAACTCCACGCGGCGGATTTGATCGAGGGTGGCCTGGTCTTCTCGAGCTTCTTCAGCAAATCTGATTCCGCGTCTGAAACGACGTCAGGAAAAAGGCCGATGAATGGAAAATCATGAATATCCGTCTTTTTAGGAATTGTGGTGCCTGGAAAGAGTTTTTCGCTCCCGAAAAGCCCAAGCTTCATGTTTCCCGCACGTCGAAGCACTAAGCCACTTTGTTTTGGTTTGACCAGGCGAAGAGCAATATCAGCATCTCTGCGGGCAAGATTTACCAGCTCTGGGCCCGTGAGGAATTGAAGTTCTACCTGCGGGTTTTTCTTCATGAAAGGCGAAAGCTTCGGAATGAGCCAATGATTGGCGAGTGCACCGGGAGCCGCAATTTTAACAACTCCCTCGGCGCGCTCGTCCTTTCCAGAGAGGAGGCGTTCTACTCCAAGCATCTTTTCCTCGGTTGCTTGAATCGCCGCTAAAATCCGCGTTCCGGCAGCGGTGATGACGAACCCATCCGATCTTCGCTCAAAAAGTCGTGTTCCCACTTCGGTCTCGAGCGCCGAGAGGTTTCTTCCAACGGTAGTTTGATTCACGCCCAGTTTCCGTGCCGCCTCTTTGAGGGAACCCGTTCTATAGACTTCGATGAAGTATCGGTAGTAGTCCCAATTCATAGAATTCATATTATCATCAGGAATGCAAATATGCACGGTTCGGATGCATATAAATGCATTGATACGGAATGCGCGTGCAGGTATACCGCAGGACACGAATAGGAGTGAATTATGAAAAATCTGAATTTATTGCCCGTGCTGATCATTGCCCTGAATTTGGCAGAGGCGTCGGCTGCGTGGGAGCCCGTCATGAGCTGCCAAGGGGGCGAGCTCGCAATCGATCAAGAATGGTATCAAACCCGAGGGCAGTGGTTTGTGCGGTCACAACTCGTTTTGAGAAATAGCGCCGCAGTCGAATATTTCGTTCGTCAGGGGGCTTTCGGTGACCTGAAGGACAGACGCCGTACCGGCATCGCTATCAATGAACGTGGCGAACTCATTATTCCAGGGGGCGTGGATTTTGCGCCGAGCGGAGGTGGCCGTTACCCATTTGCGACGGCTACGACATGGCGTTTCACAGAAGATGAATACCGCCGCGAGGGCTACGGTTTTATTCTTCTCAATTTGACGGACGAGGGCTACGGCAATTTTCGGATGTCGGCCATCAAGGCGAATCCGTATCCGTCGGAAAGACCAGAGCTGGCAAACTGGCTTTTTCATTCTTGCTGGCGAAAGAATTAGCGGTTCTACTGATGATAATCAACCGGAGCGGAGAAGCGTTTATGGTCAGAAAGTTTTTTGTTGGGTTATTTGCAATCCTTCTTGTGTCATTGAATACGTTTGTGGCGAGTTCCTTCGCGGCAAATCCCGTAACGGGCTGGAAGATCAATCGGGATTTGAAGTTTCATCTGGTGTATTTGCCTCAAACGCAGGCAGCCAATGTTTCTGGGCAACTCAACCCCGCGCTCCGAAATATCCCTGCCTATGAGCCGGACATCACGAATATCGGCTACAAGGATATTCTCGGGCTTGGATTTCCTCTGCCGACGCGCTCGGCTCCAGAAAGGCTGAAGCTCTATTTGAAATTGTACGAATGGCCCAAGTCTCTTGACCATGACATCAGCGCAAGAAAGGTGCTCGACGCGTTTCTATTGAGAAACATCCCGGGTGGCAGTGATCTGTACGACTACGTTCAGGCTCGGAGCCAAGTGCGGATAAAGTATGCGACTATCGATTCGAGTGACAAACGTTTTTCGCAAGCCCAGCCTTTGGCGGCAGCAGTACCAAAAACGCAGGACGATTTTGACTCGTCGGTTCCGTTCTCCTCAGTTTATGTTCTTCCGGCCAAATCCACGAGGGCCGGCACGGAATCGGAAAAGGCTGCGGCAAGCGCTACTGGCGTGCTTGCCGTTCATCGAGCCATCATAGACCTGTATTCCAGAATCCTTATTCGGCTAGGGGAAGAGACTGCTGGGGACAAGGTCTTCTTTGCAGAGCAAAGACGGTGCAGTGACAAGCCGGAGGAACTTTGTGGACTAAGGGTATTTGAAGTTCAGAAAAAGCCTTTTGTTTTTCCAAATTACAAGGATCTTCCCATGCCGCAGGATCCAAAGAAGGTATTCCTTTCGGGGCTCCTTCTCGTGAAGATGACAGACTACGCAGCTAAAAATCCCGCTGATCGAAGTCGCCTCACTGCGCTGGTTCCAGGGTCGGCTGATTTTGCGAGTTCATTTATTCCGATCTGGTCTCATCTGCTTGAAGTGGGTTCTGTTTTCGATCTTAGATCATTAAAGAATTGAGGGCCTTTATGAAAGGTGCGTCGGCATCTCCGTTCTGAAGAACAAAGGCTAGCTTGACAAGAATGTCGCGGTGCGCTATCCGCGCGTTATGCGCGCCTTTCATTATCACTCAATTGTGCTTATGTTCTATGCCTTTGGCGCTGCCACTGCGCTGGCTTCTGATTGGTCTGACTCCGTTAAAGTGAAGGTCGACGACATAGTTGCCAAGCATTTCAAAAATCGAACTCAGGTGGGCGTAGTTGTTGGCGTTATTCACGGTGATGAAACCCATATCTGGAATTACGGAGAACGCATTTTTGGAACAGGTGAAACTCCCGGCGGAGATACATTTTTCGAGATGGGGTCTATCACGAAGACATTTACCAATACGTTGCTGGCGTTGGAAGTTAATCGCGGTCGAGTACGGTTGGAGGACCAGGTTCAAACGCTGTGGCCAGAATTGCGGGGGACAGACGCTGGCGCAATTACGTTGGAACAGCTTGCAACCCACACCTCAGGGTTGCCACGTATGCCCGACAACTTTTTGCCTGCCGATCCGCTTAATCCTTACAAGGATTATGACGAAGGACTGTTACTCGCATTCCTAAAAGGATTTAGACAAAAAGAAGCTGGTCCCTATCCTTGCTCATACTCTAATCTTGGCATGGGCTTGCTGGGCCATCTCATAGCGAGCAAGCTCAATCGCACAGAGTTTCGTGCCTACCTTCAGAGCAACCTCACCGGTCCGCTGGGTATGGGCGATACGAAAGTGGCGCTGCAATCCTCCGATTTCAGTCGGGCCGCGCAGGGATATGGAAGTTTTTTTAACCTGATTCCGTTTTGGGACCTTAATGTGTTGGAACCAGCAGGTGTACTCAAGACGACCGCGATTGATTTGATCAAATACACCCGATTTAATATGCGCCCAGACTCCAGCCCGCTCGGGGAGGCGGCTGAACTTGCACAAAAACCTCGGAAGAAAGCAGATTCTGATGGTGTTATGGTTGGGCTCGGTTGGTTTTCTACAAAACTCGGAGATCACTCGGTTGTGACTCACGCAGGAGCTACGGGTGGATATCGAGCTAACCTGGTTTTCGACCGGGAGGATCAGCTGGGCTTTGTGGTACTTTCAAATACAGATATTTCGCCCGATTGCGTTGGTGCGCCAATTTTCGGTGTTGAATGCCGTGTGCCTGAATGGAAAGCGACAGACCCGGAAATTCAGAAACAGCTGATTGGCGTCTATCATTCGGAGCCCTTGCGGATGACGCTTACGATATTTGTTGATCATGGGATTCTCGGATTACAGCAGGACAATTACCGCATAAGGCTTTTTTCAAAATCCGATACAGAATTTGAGAGCCCGGAAATTGAAGCTTCGTTCATATTCAAATTGGATCAGTCTGGCCAAGGCAGCCAATTCACGTTATTGCAAGGTGGCGGGAGCTACGACTTCGTAAGGCTAAACTGAGATTTCTTCAGATAAGAAAATGGAAGTGCATCTGCGCAGTCAGTTGGGGCGCACGCGTCGCCGTACCCCCAGTTACGGCCCTGGGACACCGGATAGACCGGGACCCGGAATCGGTTTGCGATCTTAATGAGATTTTGCACTTCTTCACGGTTCTCGGGAAATACGACCGCCAGGGGCTTGGTACTCCAAAAGGCCGTACTTCGACTGTACCGCTCCAAGACCGCCGGATCGTGCAACAACCTTGTGCCCGAAACGCATTCAGCTAAGGCTTTGATTGCTTCTTTTTCAGTGCTCATCAGGGGCTCCAGTGAGTATGTCCGGTCCGTCAGGTCTCGAGTGTGCCGCTTGCCCGAGTGTAATATTATGAGATGGTGGAGTGAAGCCTATTTCCTAAATCCGCGGGTATTAATGACGCAGACCTGCAGGACCGGCTCGACTGGATCCAATGCCCTAAACTTCGAACAGGTCCAGGCAGTACGCATAGACACTGTTTTCTTTCGAGTCTTTGACGACCCTTCGGATCTCTTCGATGGCGCCGAGGAGGATTTCCCGCGCCTTCGGGACATCTTCACGCGCGATCGACACCACTGATGAATAATGCAAATGCCCCTCAGGGCGTCCATTATCGAGATCGTGAATCGCGCGCATTCTCCAGTTCGTGTGATGCTTCGAGAGCATGGGCGATCCCTCGCCCAAATGAATCGATACTGTTCCGGTGCGGTAGCGTCCCTCTTCCTGCACGGCAAGCCCGCAACGCACGAGAAGATCGAGGATGCCCTGAATCTGCGGGATCGAGAGTTTCAATTGTCGGCTGAGCGCGTCGCCTCGCTGGCGCTTCCGGCGGCTTTTGCCGGGGGAGAGGCCAGTGGCGGCGGAAATGGTTACCAGGGGGTCCCTTTGGAAAGTTATGCAGTGGACCTGGTCTCGCTTCCGGAGTTCAAGGAAATCGTCTCGCCCATGCTCTATCGGCTGCAGCAGAAACTGCCGGGGCTCAAAGAAGACCTCACCCGCGTTTATGAATCCAAAAACATTTATCTGATTCCCGCCTTGCTCGAACATATCCCGTCTTACGTCGTCGGGGTCACCTTCAAAACGGATCAGCTGGCGCTTCAAACGCAAGGATCGATCTGGATCGATAGCGTCTATTACGATCGCATGCGCCCGAGAGAGAAAGCCACACTCCTCGTTCACGAGCTGGTGATGGGACTCGTTCTCGCGCGAGACGGAATTTCATGGGAGTGCAGCCGCCCCATGCGCGGGCAGATGTGCGACGCCGTCGAAATACGCCGCGAAGACTATGAGTCCGTCCGACGCGTCACACGCATTCTCCTCGAAGAATTGGATCGCTTTTCAGCGGACCGATTGAAAACTGAAATCGGCAGGATCCTCAGTCTCACTTATGAAACCGCTGACGAATCGAAACCAATTGGAGAACCTCTCACTATCGAAGAACTCTACCTTGCGCTGGGCTCCGAGCACAGTCAGCACGGCTTGCCCTACAAATCGCGGGATGGCTCCGGCTGCGCCTACGAGTTTTCATTTCAAGAATCGACGAAAACTCTCTCCATTCTGATCTATCCGTCTAAAAACGGAATGCCGCGCAAAGACCTTCTGCCGTTTGCCGTGCAAATCGTCGACCCTTTGGGGTTTGCCCGAACCGAGAATGAAATAACTTACAGTTGGAGCGATCCAATCAGAGGAGATAAGTCCGGATCTCTCAGAAAATACCTTGAGATCACGATGAACCGCTACTCAGTCGTCAGGATCAGCGCGTTCTGGCAGGTGTATCAATACAACTACCGGACCAAATCGATGGAATGGGTTCCGTCCTCGAAAGCCCCCCGTAATTCGCTCGCTCCCGTCTCAAAACTTTGTATCAATGAATAGGACTCGATTTATGAAAAAAACAATTCTCGTATTCATGTTTGTTTTCTGTGCAACCACTTCTTTTGCGGCGTCGAACGCGGTTTCAGGCCTTGAGCAGATCAGTGTCCGCCAGGCGCTGGATCTCGCCAAACTCCGCGATGACAAGGCGAACGCGAATGAATTCACCGGAAGCTGGAAGCGCGTGTTTCATGTCAAACTGGAGAGATCCGAAAATGACTTCGGGTTATTGAATGAGCAAGGCATTACCAACCCCTGGGATCGCTCCCAGAACCGGCTCATTATCACGCATGCCGCTAGTGGCTGGCTTCCGGAGGGAGAGAACACGGAGCTGCGAGTGCTTGAGCAAAACATCATTACCAACGGCAATGATGCGAGGTCGCGTCTGGCACTGGAGGGCGGCAGTATTGTCTATTTACGCAGCTTCGCCTTCCTCGTTTCGCACTACTCTGCGTGCCATGATTTCATTTGTTTTGAATCGAGCAGCTCTCGTAGTTTTGACACTTCCGAAACCGAGCTCATGAGCATGCCGGACAAAAAAACGGTTAAAAAGGCCATCAATGAAAAAAGAGGTGAGCACCGCTACGGAAAGACGAAACTTGGGAACAGCCATAACGAGGTCACAATCAAATGCGGACTGCTTTATAACGATCACAATCGCATGGTCTGTGAATGGTCATCCACTCAGTATTCCGGCATGGCGGCCATTGTAGGGTTCGTAAGAGAGTAGACACTTGGGCGTGGCAGCCATGGCTGAATGGCTACGGGTTTAATGGTGTACTTCTGGCTGCGACTTCTCGGCGGCTCCCTCGGATTCTTCATCACTCCGGGTGGCGTAGCTTCATCTCATCCAGGAATCGCAGGCCTCGGAGTGAGGCCAAGCGATGCTCTTGCCAGCGATTCACAGATAAGAGGAACGGACCTTGAATTCCAAAAGACCCGTTTGAACTGTATGTCGAAATAGAGCATTTCGCGCGTTTGCTGGAAGCCCTTTCTTCGAACGGCCGGATCGAATACCGATCAAAAATCCAGGATGAGTGAGAGAAGGAAATATGGTTAAGACTGCATCGATCGTCGAGAACATGATTTTCGTTATCCGTGGACAAAAGGCATGCTTGATACGATTTGGCAAAGTTATAGGAGGTAGAGACCAAACGAATAAACGAGCAGGTTCGGTCGCAAAATGCGACCTTAAAAAGTGGCCGTGGTAGACACAGGAAGTATGTTTGGACACCCTGGAGCGAAATGCACCATTACTGCCCCCGAAACGTAGAAAGATCGGATTAGTCCAAGACTGAGCCCGAGATCGAACGGGACGACCCGCGGTCCCCAGATAAGAATGGCCGGAACGAAAGGTTCTTCGACATCGTCAAAAAGCAGGTTTTCACGTTCGCTGAAGTTCTGGGCCAAATCCGATGCCGGAGCGTACCCAGGCTAAGTGATGAAATAAATTCTTGGAAAACCGACAGCAGTCAACAACATTGGGTAAGCGATTTGAGCCTGATGCCCTTGCCAAGAGGTCGACAAGAGCATCAGGTCACGCTCAATCCAACAAAGACGGGTTTTTCAAGATAATGATCATCGCGATCGCGCCGCCGAGATAGCTCTCGGTCGTCGAGATTCGTTCAAGTTCCCAGGGATCACGCGTTCCATGCTCTTTGATAAGCTGCTGCACGCGCCGCTCTCCCTCGTTGTACGCCTTGAGCGCCAAGCGCCAATCCTGGAAGAGATTGAAAAGATCGCGATAGTAACGCATTGCCGCATCGGTTTCTTTCTCCGCATTCAAACGCTCATCCACTTTTTCGGTGACGATGAGATCGTACTTTCGCGCAGTTGCTGGAATGAACTGCCAGATGCCAGCGGCGCGATTTGGAGTGGGTGATACAGCATCATTTTGGAAGCCTGACTCAAACAGAGGAATCGCTAAAAGCTCCGACGGAAATCCGTTTTTCGAGATTTTGCGTTCGATCATCGCGCGATACTGAGGCATGCGGATCAAGGCCTGTTTCACGTAACGCCTGCCCTCGGGCGTGCCCACGTACCGATTCAGCTTGGTGAGCACGAACTCGTTCATAGTGATCGGGATCGCCGCTCCGACCGACGCGGACTTCGCCAAAGCACGAGCCTGCGTCATCGTGAGCGCGCGATCTTGAATTGCGCTGCGCGAGGCGAAGGCTATCGACGCCATCAATGCAAAGGTACCTAAACCGATCACCACAAACCATCCAGCGGGTGGCTTTCGTCTTTTCTCGAACATCATCTCAATTCTCCTTTTGAGTGAGTGGCCGGAAGCGCTCACCGCCATGCCTGTGGTACCGGCAAGCATGGAGCGAGAGCCGACGACCGATTCCGCCACCCGCAACAGGCAGCGTCCATATGTCTGCGGCGAGGTGTTCCGACGGCCGATCAGAACCTCATCGCAGGCAAATTCTTGAAGATGGGTCATCAACTTGGCCCATTCGTAAATCGCAGGATTCCAGAAGAAGAGAGCTTTGGCGCATTCAAGGAGATGAGCCCATAGAGTGTCGCGGCTTCGATGGTGCTGAATCTCATGGCGCACGGCCACGCGCAGATCATCCCGATGAAACAGCATCCAAGAGGGCAGCACCACGAAGGCACTGCCCCAGATCCAGGCCGAATAGGGTGTCCGGTCTATGTCCGATACGAGCACCGATACCTTTCCAACAACCCTGACAGCTGGCGTTCGCAGCAACATGCGCCGTAGGCGAGTGATTCTATACCCAAAAATGGTAAGGCCAATTGCGCTTCCGCCGAGCAAGACCAACAATAGCGCCCACGCTTTTTGACTTTCAATACTCCAGCCTGAGAGCACGGACGCTACCGGCTCCTGCGACCTATCGCGAAAAGCGGGTGTAAGAAACGCGTAGGATTGGGACGACGCCTTGTCAGTTCCGGACCAGACTTGAACCGACGGCCTGAGTAACGCGTCGCGGGGAATCTGACTTGCCGCTGCCGGAAGCAAGATCGCCACCAGGAGCATGCCCTGCGCGAGCCGCAGCGCCTGCACTCGGGTAACGAGGTTATAGCGATTCGACAGCCGCTCCACTCCGGTAGCGAACGCCAGTGCGACGCAGAGAAGAATATTGATTTCGAAGTATCGGCGAAGAATCGCGATCAGGCTTTCCGTATTCATGTCACTTCAACTTCTTGTTCAGAAGAACCCGAATTGATTTCAAGTCGTCCTGCGAAAGATCTTCGGTTTCGAGGAGTCTGCGCACGAGCGTTGAAGGCGTTCCCTCGAAAACGTTGGTCACCAGATGATGTAGGCTTGTCGCCTCGTACGTTTCTTTGCTGAGAATGGGATAGTAGATGTGCCCGCGCCCTTCCTTGCGGCTGTCCAGCACGTTCTTCTGCTCGAGGATTCTCAAAATCGTAGAAACCGAGGTATAGGCCAGCTTTCGTCCTTCGGGCAGCTCCGAGATAACGTCGTTGACCGATCCTTCTCCGAGCTTCCACAGAATCGCCATCAGCTCAAGCTCCGCTTCCGTGAGCAGTCGCTGCGTCTTGGTTTCTCTCTTTCTGGCCATGGTGCCCCCTATGGGCAAAGACTAACTAAGAAATTAGTTGGTAGCAACTAATTTCTTAGTTAGTTGCGGGATGCATTTGCTATTTTGGCTTAGATGGTCGCCCGTCGATTGTCGGTGAAACATATCCCTCAGGAACGTAGAGAGCGAACCGTCATCGTAAGGTCTTACAATCAAAGAATTCGAAGTTATACCACGGCCCGTCGCAGACCATTGGTCCGCGCTCGCCGCAATCATACGTAGATGAGTAGCTGATGGATATTTTTCCAAGCCGTACGGGAGAGAACCAGAATTGTTCCGTGCTCCATGTCTTCTCGATCGTCGCGGCAAATCCCTCAATTTCACCAGTATCCCGCGAATAGACCGGTCGACAGGGGAGGTCCTGAGGGGACTCCCATTTTGTAACTCGCGGCGAGAAAGGAGGGACTGTTTTCGTGACCACTGAGTACCAACAGGAACCTGCATTAATTTGTATGTTTGCAGTGGTTTCTGTGTGTCGGAGGCCATCAAAAGACGTGTCGCTTCCTCGACAAACGTAATTCGCAGCAAATGCAGATGAATTCATGACCAAAAGAACTAAAATCAATACTTGTTTCATAACACCTCCGTCGTATTCGACTGACAAGGTGATAATGTCCGAGTGCCTATTTGCCAAATATATGATTTAAATATAAGTATTTAGAAAATGAATACATTATATTTAAGACATTTCTGCGATGTTGCCAAGTACGGGTCTTTTGTCAGGGCTGCGCGCGAAACGCAAAGTAGTCAGCCAACTCTCTCTCGTTCCGTTAAATTGCTAGAAAAGGAGCTACGCTTGGTCTTGATGATTCGGGGCAGAAGCGGGATTCGGCTTACCGAAGACGGCAAGCTCCTCTACTCCGAATCGAAAGATTTGTTTGAACGATTCGATGAACTTAAAAGGAAGATTCGACGAGAGGCCAGTGGCAAGGTACTCAGACTGGCGGCATCGGAAAATCTTTGCATTCACATCGTACCGTTATTTGTTAAACGATTGTTAGATCTCGGCATGGCATCGACCGTTGACCTTTTTTCGGGCACTGCGGAGCAGATCGAGGCGCGCGTAAGTAAGTCGACGTCAGACTTTGGATTATTTTACAATCCGGCGAGAGACCCATGGTTGCGGCACCGGGTATTGGGCGAAGTAGAGTTTAAACTCGTATTCCCAAAAGGCTCTGGGCGCAAAGACCTTAGTGTCCTGCCCTTCGTGGGGTCGCGGGTCAGTGATTACTCCCAGCCATATTTTGCCTTGCGCGCATTACATCAGAAGGGAATCCGACCGAGCCGCGTTGTCGAGTCCAATAGCCAGGAAGCGCAATTGCGCATGACCATGGCAGGTGTGGGGTATACTGTGATCCCGAAGTTCCTGATCGGGCCTCATCTCGGCCGAGTCAGCGTGGATTCTGAGTTTTCTGAGCGTTCCAAGGTGCACTGCGTTTATCGGAACGCAATGCCTTCAGCGAACTGGGAATTGCTGAAGTCTTGTTTTGACCTCGGGTGTGCGAAATGACGAGAACCGGCGAACCCGATTGTGACTGTGCCGGGATTTGCTCGGGATTTACGTTCGGGCAATCCTGCCCGAACGTCGAATCATTCCGGTACGCTCCCGTCCGGGTCGCGTCTTTTCAAAGCCACCCCGCCCATTTTAAGCAGGTATGCTCTGTAGCCCGCGCCGAACAGCCAGATCGAATATCGAACGAGAGGGAAGATGGCTAAGAACCTATGCCCAGCGTACGAAGAGATGGGTCCAATTTGGTTCGTAAGTTGCTGTAATTCAACGGCAAGGTATTGTTCTGTTCTGCGAGAAATCAGTACGAATGAATGACGCTACTTTACGGAGCCACTTTCGAGACCTCAGCGGATGCATTGCTTTCGGCGCCCGAAGTGTTGATGGCAGAAACGACGAAGTAATACGTTTGTCCGCTGATCAGGTTGGGAATGGTGGTCGTCGTCGTCGCTCCGACGTCGACTGTGGTCGCGTAAGTTCCAGAAGACGTTCCGATCCGTACGCGGTATCCGGCCAAGTCGTCGACCGCAGTCCCGTCGGTGTTAGTGGTCGGTGCATTCCATCCTAGGGTAATGCTCCCTTTGTTAGTCGAAGGATCGATCGAGACCGCTGATAAACTCATTGGAGTTACTGTTCGTGTGCATCCCGCAAGGAACATCCCGAAGAGCGACAGAAAGATTAGCCCCGGGATCCACCGCACTGATTTCAACCGACCTTCTCTCATAATGACTCCTCAGTCCTATCTTCGCTCTGCACGAAGTCCCGTCGGCGGGCTCGGCTTTCGATTCACGATGATCGAAACGGGGGAAGAAGCCTGAAAATTCCCCGCAGCATCGAACGCTTTAGCTGTCAGCGAGTACGTTTTATTTAGATGAGCCGCCGAATCCCAGCTCGTCGTCCAGGGTGCCGCGTTTTTGGTACCTGAAAGGATGCCGTCGACAAAAAACTCAACTCG
>DATDSK010000307.1:0-4693 GCA_035291325.1 Bdellovibrionota bacterium
CGCGGTTCCAGGAATCATGGCCGTTGACGACGGCCTGTATCCGATCGTGGTTGAAACTGAATAGTGCTTCCCGAGGCGCCATTCGTAGCTGGTTCGAATCAACGCGCCCAAAAAGCCGGAGGCGTATGTTCCACCGACTCCGACGAACGCGCTTCCGCGAACTTTGTTGAAATTCTCTTCATCCCCGATCAGGTTCCAACCGTGAACGAATTGCAGCGTCAGGTTGATTCCGGAATAGAGATTCGCTCTCGCGGCCGCCGCGCTGGCCGCCGTTGTTGTCGCCGTGCCAACGATGGTCGAGGCGTCCTTCAAATAGTCAAAGGTGAACCCGACTTCCTTTTTCCTGTTGTCGTAACGTTCAACCATTCTGAAACTCAGTCCGAGGCAGCCCGTCGTGCCGGAAACGTTCGGTTCGAACATGTACGTGATGCCGACGCGGTACTGCACGGCAGGGGTGTATTCCGTTGCCCTCCGTGCGTCGTCCACCTGGGAGTAATCAACGCCGCGCCTGAATGCCGACGCTCGGGAGGTCTCGGAGTTGTAGCTGCGTGACCAGACGATCGAGCCTGACTCGGGTTCGGTGATGAACATCGAAAGGACCATTCCGTTCGGCTGATAGGAGAACGCGACGTCCAGGAAATTTTGGATGTTCGACATCTTGGCTATCCTGGACAGCTCGACCGGGTTTGTGTCCGGCGAGGTGATAACAACCTGATCGCCGTTGAGGCTGGTCTTTTTGGCGCGGCAAGGGAGGCATTGAATGATTCGCGCCTTGCTGCTTTTGAGAATTCGTTCGGTAATCAGGAGTTCGAGGTGGCTTTTGAAAGAAGGTGGGACATTCTCGCTTACCGCGATATTGCGGATCGCGACGTCCTTCAGGCCATGAACGTTTCCGTTCTTCAGGTCGAATTCGAAGTCGCCCAAAACGTCTTCGAGCACTTCGTAGAAATTTCTCTCGCCTCCGGATTGCGGCGTCGCGTCCGCGGCGTGGACGAAAATGGGCCCGGTGAGTCCTGTTCCGAAGAGGAGGAAAACGAGTCCAAAAATCCCCATTCTCCCGAAATTTTTACAAATACGAATGCACATAAATTCCTTTTTGAGGTTCTTCCTCACCTGGCTTTTCGGAATTTCGTTAAACGTCTTGAACTTCTGATGAAAAATTCTGTTTTACTCAAGAAAAGGCCTCATGCAGTAGGCGGGATTTGCCGACGAGAGGGTGAGATGAAGGTCAAAATTGCCCAGTTTACCTTGTGTAGCGGTTTGTTAGCAGGCTGGCTCTTCGGAATGGGGGGGTGTTCGACCACCCAGGTCGTTCCCGATGCGCCGCCCCCGGTTACGCCGCCCCCTTACGTGCAGGTGCCGCATCCCACGGGCACCGATATGGCGGATCTTCGAGCTATTCTGTTCAGTAAAGGCACGCCGACCGCCGAAAGTCTCAAAACCTGCGACGCTGATTTTAATCGGTTGAGAACGGTCACGCAAAGCGATGACGAACGAAGAGAGGGAGTCCGCGAGCTGTTGAGACGTGATCCCGTTCTTTATCACTGGTGCTTCTATACGAGGATATTCGAGCTTGATGAGGGGCTTAAAACCGCCACCTATATCGACGAAAAACAGAAAAAAGTGATAGAGGCCTATCTCTTTATCGTCCCGGTAGCGCGCGCATTCATGTCAGAATTTCACGATTCGCGCTATCTCCGGTGGGCCGTTCTTCATTACAAGCGTCTCAGTGAATGGGTGTTCTATCGCAAGCTCGAGCTTTCGCCCGAAGAAACGGCTGAACTTGTTCAGATCTCGAATCCCTTCGGGCTTTGGCGCGAGGCTACCCCGCGCGGGTCCGTTCTTGAAAAGTACAACATCGTCGCGGCCGATACCGCCCCGCCGGCTCTGGCTCCTGACGCATCCTTTAGCCCGAGTGGACCCGTTCTAGAGCGCGCGCCGGCCTCAAGCGAACCCACAGCCCCGGCCGAGGAGCTGCCGCCAACGGCGCCCGCCGACGAGCCACCACCGCCGCCACCAGCGCCTGCCGACGTACCAGCCGCTGACGCTTCGGCCAACGACGTTCCGATTGGCGGCGTGTTGCCGGCCACTGAATCCGGTTCTTAAGGCCGCTGCCTATCGCGTGGCGCGAATCACCATTTCACCGCCCAGAATTCGAAGCTTTCTCTGAACGGTGCCGTCCAGCACGGTCACATGCGACAGGCCCGAGTTGCCGAGCGCGCAATCCAGAAGCCCGTCACCCATGCAGGAAGGGTAAAGGTCAAATTGAATTCTCAGTCCGACGTGTTCAGACAAAATTGTTCTTTGCGCTTCGTCTGGAACGAAAAATACGGGTCCCGATTCGAATGCGAAACTGCCATCTGCTTTACTGAAGGTGCCCGTGCCCGGGTTGTTGGCTTTGAGACGAAAGCCTTCTGAATACGCCTGATTCGGCAGAAGTTTGATTTCGTATTTCAGCTTCCGGATCGGGAATGCGCCATCCTTCTCGGATGCGGCGAGTTCGAATGTTCCTCGAAATTCCGCATCCTGTGAAAATACGGCGTCCCGGAATTGTCCCGTGAACGCGAATTCGTATTTTCGAAATTGCTTGCCGGACTCAGATGCCGGAGTTCGGGGCGCGCTGGTGCAATTGAAAGACAGGATCAGGAAAAGAAGAGTGGCCAGGCGCTGAGTCATGGAGAGGTCCTCTCCTGATCAGTTTATGCTGCTTTATCTGTTTTGTCAGGGTCTGCCTGCTCGGCAGCCAGTTTCTGGCGAAATTCGTCCGATCGGATGAGCAGGGCGGCCTTAAGCAACGCGAGCCGTGTTTCAGTCGCGGGATGGGTCACGCCATTGCGGTCGGGAGCGAAACCGTTCAAGCGGTCCAGCTTTCTGAGTGCGTTCGAAAGGTCTTCGTAAGAGGCCCCCAGTCTCTCGACGGCATACAAATCCGCGGCGACCTCGTGTTCCCGGCTTTGTACGGCGAGAATGCGAAAAGCGGAAACAAAGGCCACCACCGCCATGAATGGTCCCAAAAGGCTCTGAAACCCGACTCCGGACGGTAAAAGGAGCGGCGCGAGGAGCAGCACAAAGACACCCAAAAACATGGTGCCCGTGATCAGGGTTATCGAAAGCAGCAGGCGTTTTACGAGATGATTCATGCAGAGATGACTGGCTTCATGAAGAACGACAGCATCTATTTCGCCCAGGGTCAGCGTTTCCAGTGCGTTTCGTGAAATGAACAAGGCGGGCCTGAGCGGGCCATTTCCCCACTTCGTCCCGGCGATAAAGGCGGTTCCCGTTTGAACGCGACCTGATTCAATCAGCCACAAAGACGGTTGACGCAATCCCGCCCGGGCGAAAGCTTCCCTGAAGCGCTGAACGAATTGTTCCGGAAGCGGCGAGACCGGTAGCGCCATTTTTAGATGAATCGGCCCTAATGCGAAATTGAGGGCAAGCCCTCCGACGATTCCGAGGATCGCTCCGACTACGATGAGTGCCGCCGAAACGGTTTTGTCGGCCTGAATCCAGGCCGCGAACCAGGTGAAGCATTTTACCGAAAAAACGAAAACTCCCGCGTAAAAAAGGGCGCCGAGCGCGATCCACCCCAGACCCCGGAGAGCGGATTTGAGTTGTGGGCCGCGTTCGCCCGTCGGAACGGGGTCGACTTTCCGTTCGAGGCGGGCCTGCATCCAGCCTTGAATGAGTATGGCCGAAATGAAAATGAGGTTCGCCAAGACGGGATGATTTCGTCTGACTTCGCCCGATCCCAGGAAAAGGCCGATTTGAAAAATCGCGACCAGAAAACCAGCCATTCTGATCTGGCCGATTTTGGCGGCGCGTTCAATTTCCTCTTCTTGCTCAGCAAGGTTTTCAAGATATCTTCCGAAGTAATCGGCCCAGAGCGCGAAAATGACCACGGGGATTGCGGTCATGATTGCCAGGGCCTCAAGGGTGAATTGGATTTCGGATGAATGAGCTTCCATGCGTTTGGGATACCTCTTCCTTAGAACTGATCGGACGGACGACATTTGGGATGAAGCCTTTAAATTCCAGAGTAAACCGGGTTGTTTTCCGTTTGTACAACGCCCCTTGAATCGAACTTGTGAAAGATCATTACTCTGTATTCGATTGATAAATTCACTGTTAAATCAATAGCCTCGTTGTACTAAAAGCTAAGGATATGGCATCGCTCAATACCCGAGCAAAAAGATCTAAAGTTCTCTAGTACCCGACCGATTAGCTATGTGAAAGAGCAATTCACTTGATGGAATGGTCCAAAAGGTGGGCGGCTCGGCAGGGGTACAGCAAATTCCTGCCACATTTATATAACTGTTCTTATCTTCTGACCTGCGAGGTTCTGGTGTTTCCTCGCGTCTCGGAGGGTGAGTATCTGGAGGTGTGTATGGGTCTACGTATTAGTACGAATGTGCAATCTCTTGCTGCGCAGCGCAACTTGGGAATCAATAGCGCTGCTCAGAAAGCGTCGTTGGAAAAATTGGCTTCAGGATCTCGTATTACCCGCGCGGCGGATGACGCTGCCGGGTTGGCGATTTCCGAAAAGATGAGAGGCCAGATCCGGTCGGTTCGCCAGGATGTTCGCAATGCGAACGACGGGATTTCAATGATTCAGACGGCTGAAGGCGGAATGAATGAAGTGGGCAATATTCTGATCAGGTTCCGCGAATTGTCGATACAAGCTGCTTCGGATACG
>DATDSK010000308.1:0-10751 GCA_035291325.1 Bdellovibrionota bacterium
TTTTTTGTAACCCCGTAAACTCCGCCAACGCGTCGCACTTGAACCAGCCGAAAAAACACGGCTTGTGCAATCCGTAGTGGGCGTCAGCTATATCGAGAGGCTCCAAGCACTTAAGGCAGGTGTTCATACGTATATGTATCATACTTATACCTGATACATATACGTATCAAGACGATTCTGCTCTCTAAATGTATTAGGATAAGCTAGTTAAACGGCAGGCTAACTGCTGCTGCATGCTAAGCAGCCACTTTATTGGCGCATGGCGCCAAGTGTCTACAGCTCCGGCTCGGAGCCACCGGACCGCTTAGAAACCGCTTGCTCGCACACGGACAAATTACGCCACTAACGAGGACGTATCCAATTTGTTTGGTTACAGTCACGGCTCTACCACACGTAGATTTTTAAGTGAGCTGGAATGGGTAGAGAGAACGGGTCGTGGCGTAGCTTCGAAATGTGGACTAACACGTCAATATCTTTGATTTCGATTTCATTTCATTAGCATTCTGCTCCGGAGAGCACACTCATCCTGAGCGATTGCTCTCAACATTGATGGATGCCTTTGAATCGGGGCATGATGTATTTGAGGAGGTCACATGAAAAAAGAGCGACGTGCCAAGACTGGGCAGACTCACTTTTCCCGTAACGGGTTCGACCCAAAACTCGCGGAGCGTCCTCGTCACCTTCTTCATAAATATGCATCTCTTTCAAAACACAAGGGGTTCGAGCTGGAACTCATGGCATGGCCGAAATCACATGGATTATCATTTCACGTCTCTTGGCGCCGCCGGCAGGACCATCCCGGGATCGGCCTCCAGGTCATTGTCGGCCGTTACGAATTCAGCATGGATTTATACGATAGTAGGCATTGGAACCACGACCTAGATCAATTGAAAAATACAGAGGACTCACACAAGTGAAATGTCTAAGTTCGATTCAGCGAATCGTGCCGGCCACGGAGGGTGCACAGGAAATGGCTGTTGCAGAAATGCTTTGCGATCCAACATTAGTTCTCAAAAAATAGAGATAAGAAGAGCTGAGAGCGCGACGATGCACATCTTCGTTGAATTGATCACAGACCTGATCGTTCAAGTCTTATTTGAAGGTATTTGCGTCACTACGGGTGCGGCTCTATTTGTCGCTCTGAAGGGGTTTCGGAGTCGTTATTCCGATGAACTTACTCAAAAAAATTACGGAAGAAATGGAGTCACCGGACTCGTATTCTATTTAGCCCTATTTACATCCCTTTGGACTCTAAAATCCTAGATTCCAATATTCTCCAAAGTCTGTAGCAGATGTAAAATGCTCCTCGTTGCTCCTGTCGTTTTTGCCAGCCGGAGAATAATACCCTCAATCGTTTACCCATGCCATTTGGAATGTGATTACGAGTAGAAAATCACCATCACACCCCAGGCTGCTAGCGGCCCGCCGCGGCGGACGCATCGATACAAATCATTTCTTGGGTTTCCTTCCGAGACTGTCGAATGATCGATGCGTTTCTTGGAAGATTGCTGCAGGAAAATGAGACGAAGCGTAATCTGGCTTTACTTGTTGATCTTAACTACTTTTCCCAGGATCCGGTTTCGATGAACAACATTCGATACGAGTGGATCCGAACCAAACGAGCGATTGTCGGCTTCAGTATAGAATTCATTCTTATTAAGACTTATCGGCCGAAATCGGTCCGGATCCGAATAACGACTGCCAAAAATAAAATACCTGGCTTCATCGAGGTTTTCTTCGTAACAAACAATGTGACTCTTTCGTTCGAAGAGTCCTGATTTTCTTATAAGAGTCTCGCAAATATTGCGATCGATCTGTCTCTTCGGAATGCGTCTTCCCGTGACAATAAAAGTATCGTCTTGGGCATCCAATCGTTCGAGTGGCAGGGCGATAATTCTCCTCACGTATGCTTGCGTATCATCGGAAGCACTACGAATCAGAACCATGTCACCCCTTTGTGGTGCGCGATCATTATAATGGGTGAAGTCGACGACAAAAGAAGCTCCATTGAGAATAGTTGGAGACATCTGATTACCTGGAAAAGAAAACTGCCCGCTTTTTCTTTGGTTCCCAATCTCAAGATCAACTGGTTCGGCGAATGTTCGCTCAACTACTCCAAAAACAAAAGAAATCTGGAGGACCAAAAAACATATTAAAATTGGAAATGGTCCTACCATTTTCGATGTTTCAGAGATGAACCTGCCAAACTTTGCTTTCGTCACCATATTGTGCCATCAATCACTTTAAGACATGTTGGCGTAAGACCTTTTGCTTACCAGACGTTACTGCAAGCCCAGGGATCCTGATTATTACTGGGCTTGTAAAAGGTGACTTTTCCCATATCGGTGGAGAACCCATCAGCACAAACCTCGACGCCTGAATCGACAATAATTACCTCGTACAGGGAATCCTTCGTGTTTGGGCGTGAAGTCCATTTCCCAGGCGTATAGCTATAGTAGCGCCCAGACATCCAGTGCGTCGGAATAAGCGCAGAAGCACGCCAATCTGGTTTCGCAACTTCGTACATCTGACCTATTATTATTTCATTGCCGCGATCAGCGCGCCGAGGACCCTTAACCCAAGTACCAAATAGCGTACCGTCTGCAGAACCAAAGAAGGCTCGCTCCATATTCACCACAAAGGAGCTATCTCCTCGTGCGTAACGGTAATAGTAATTACCTGCCGCATCCATTGAAATAGCATCCCAATCGACCGTCTTTCCAAAATTGTCAATCCCGCGCACAACTCGTTCCACGATCCTGTACTGCCCGTCCAGCAAGAACTGCAGCTCGGTAAGCCTTGGCCAGGAGCCATTCTTTCGGAGGAGCTTGATCAGATAGGTGCCAGGCATTCCCATCTGGTTCGTGGTCTGCACTGGATCAAAATAATATTCCATCGCACGTTGAGATCCATCTTCTGGACGCTGAGGATCCCAATCACAGAACTGACTGAAAGCTGCCCCGGTTTCATAAACGGCAAAAAATGGAGATAACGGATATTGATCTGAGATCTTCTTCTCAATGGCCTTACACTCGACATAAGAAAGTTCGCGAGAAACCGCTCTCAGGGTCGGTTGCAATGTTTGCGCACGGCGCACCCCAGTATCGACGAGAGATCTATATGTGGAAACTTTTTCCTTCAAAATACCGACATCTTCATGCGGCACACCGGCCTGTGCCGATGATAGCGATACCAACAACAGCCCAGTGAAACTAAGCCTCTTCATTGCCATTCTCCTTCGGAAAAGAGTTCGGGACAGCCTTGAAATTTGTCCTTGTCAGTAGTTTTAATTAGCCACTCCGCAAAGAGCGACGAGAACCTGTAATTCTGAATTTCAATCCCCATTAGGCCCAGATATTCATGAAGAGCCAGAGGGAGCTTCCTAACGTAACAAAGCTCAGGTTTGCGCCATTCCGTTTCGGAAACCAAAATGCGTTGGTCTTGAGGGAAATTCAGTGCCACATATAACAACGCACGCCCACTGCCAGGCTCGATCTGAGTTACTTCAGGAAGAGAAACTACCTTGGCGAATCTCACGGCGTTTCGAACGCGTTCAAGCTCCAATGAGCACAGATCTTGGTAGGGGCCGCTCTTACACGATGTCGATCCCGCGTGGAATTCGCGCTCAATTAAGCCAACCGCGGTGAATCCGTGTGTGACAAAATCCAAAGCGACCTGCTGGCCACCGTTTCCGACCTCCCCACCACTCAGCGCTATACAAGGCGTACAAATGACCAAAAATGCCGCAAATAGTCGGATCATGCCTTATCCCTTGGCTGTGATAGCCGGAAAAGAACCGGCACAAATGCATAGACCTCGGATCTCTTCCCGCTTTCGAGAAACCTACAGAGACGCCGCCGAAATTGCAGGATCATTTTCTTTGCCTCGGGCAACAATGCGGGATCGATCGACATCGTCATGCTCGTGACATCCCGCTCGTGTTGACCCTGCTGGTCCAACGAAACGAGTGCTTTTTCCAAAAGCTGACGCGCGTGTTCGCGGAGGGCCGCTGCGGGAATATCCGACAGAGCCGAAACGTGGAACTCTGTACGTTTTAGTCGGCCATCCACTTCTTCCAACAGCTCTAGCTTGATCAGCCTCGCAACGGCCTCTTTGATCTCATGGACGGAGACACCCAAGCGAGATGCAATCCATCTCAGGTCCGACTTCGATCCTTCGCAACTAATCAGTTCGAGAAGTGCGAGATGATACCAGTTCGAAATGGTCTTGAACATCTCGGTGCTTAAAGACCGAAAGCCCTCCTGGGTTTGATTCCGGTCCTCAATTCTCTGCAAAACCATTTTTTTGGCGCGATCTGTCTTGCATCCTTCGAGAACAATCGCGTCGAGGAAGTCCTGAGCCCGATTTGGATCGAATCCAAGGCGATCAACGATATCTGCCCCAGAATCGAGAGATATATCTCGCTTACCGTTTAGAACCGCGCTGATCATCTGCGGTGTCATACTCAAGTCTCGCGCAAATGCGCGCAGAGAATAGCGCGTGTTTTTTGTGATTCGCGCCTGGAACTCGTTTTTCAGCAGATCTCTGTAGCTGTACTGGTCAGCATTTGTCATTTTCCTAAACGTATAGCCGTTCGATGGTTCGCTCAAGCCTTCGGTTTACAAACTGTCCACGAGTTGTTGACACCCATGTCGCGCCGCAGCGCGAGTCAGGGCCGCACTCATACCCGTTATCCCAACGAGGTCGTTCCCTCGTAGAATCTCGTAGAACACTATGTTCTACGTGCGCTTGACCGATCGGCATCTATCGAAGTATCACCAGCTCAAAGAAATGAGCCACTAACGAACCGTCGAAAGGATTCACTATGAAACTGATGATACTTGCCCTTGTCGTTTTCACCACCGCCAGCCAAGCGTTTGCCCGAGTTTCTACCGACCAGCATGAATTTTCCTGGAAGGGCATAACTAATGACGGAGTTCCCTGCCGCTTAGAATATTACAACCAAGATGCAAACAGACAGGCACAGATATCAATTTCCGAAGGTAACTCCGGAACAACAGCCCATATCCGATTCGATGCTGAACCCGTCTGCGACTATACCGCGCGGTTAGAGGGACAAACCGAGACCTACCGCTATTTGCTTCCGGTGGAAACCCTCCAAGAAGTCATCCTGACCTATAGAGATTCCAGCAACTCTGACCTTCAAGCCGTCACTTTCCATCGGGTATGGGACGGGGACTCTAGCGTTTCAAAGCAATGTCGAAGGTTGAGAAGCGCACAGTACCTGTCCACGATCACGTGCCGCGACCTCGTACCGAGCATTTGACCAACTGTTCCAACGCACTCGTAGAACGAGCGCTTCTACGAGTGCTTGCCGGCTACGAACAACCATGATAACGACACGGTCGATGTTTTCTGCTGAAATAGATTACCGCGAGTCACTGAAAGAGGAATTTGCGAGTCGCTGCTCGCGAAACCCGCGCTATTCTCTACGCGCCTTTGCGCGAGATATCGGGATGTCCTACTCTCGCTTAAGCGAGGTCGTGAATTATAAGCGCGGACTCTCGCCGGAAGCTGCCTCTAGGGCTGCCAAGAAACTCGGACTTAACGATACCGAAGCGGACCTTTTTGTCACACATGTAAAAGCCGCGCACGGGCGCAGCGCTTTGACAAAGCGTAATGCCAAGAAGAGGCTCGCCAACCTCGTTCAACAGAAGCCCGAGTTGACTTTACAAACCGATGTGTTTGAAATGATTTCGAACTGGTACCATTACGCGATTGTGGAACTAACGCATGTCAGCGACTTCCGTGACGATTTGTCCTGGATAGCAAAGCGCTTAGGGATCAACCCGGTCGAAGCGGAACTCGCGATACAGCGTCTACTCAAGATTGGATTGCTTGATCGAAAACATGGGCGATTGAAAGCGGTTGACGCTTTCAATGCTTCGACCAGCGGAATTCCGTCAGAGAGCCTGAAAAGACACCATGAGCAGATTCTAGAAAAGGCAACTAAGGCTATCTTTCTTCAATCGGTTGAGGAGAGAGACCTCTCAGCCATAACTATGGCCATCGATCCAACTGAGCTCCCCAGGGCCAAAGAGCTGATCAAGAAATTTCGGAGAGAATTTACCGCGATCATGGAATCGTCGAAAAAGAAGACTGCAGTATATTGCCTTTCCGCTCAATTCTTCCGCATTGATAACCTGGACATGTCCGCCGACAGGAGCCGAATATGAAACTCGCCTGCACATATCTTGCCTTTCTCAGTCTCATGAGTTCATCAATGGCTATAGCAGGGAGTGAGGCGGGAAACGGCGGCGATAGCCTCGTCTTCGAGTTTCTTAATATTGCCGCATTGAATTACACCGTATTGAAGAAAGGCCTCACGCCACAAGTCGATCCGAATGCTTATCGCTCGGTGACCGAATCGACGAATGTCGAATCGACGTTCGAAACCCTTTACGACAAAGACGGAATGGAGCGAGATGCATTGAACTTTCCAGAACAACGGAAGATCAGAATTAATCGCGTACGTTGGAATGCGATGACGCAGGCAAAAAAAGAGATCCTGGTGCTCCACGAGTATTTGGGAATCTTAGGGATAAGTGATCCGGGATACGACGTTTCATCCAGGGCTCTGGGCCTCCAGGACTGTGAATCGGGCGTGATGAATACAGATCCCTACGCGACTGTCTCGGGCTATCAGTACTTTGGAGGACAGAAATTCACGCGAGGAAGACTCTTTTGCGAAGAATATAGCCCCGGAGAGCGCAGTAGAGTTCACCGGAAATTGGTTATCGACCTAACGGGCAAAAAAATTACTGCTGACGTATCTAACGGTGGGATAGAGAAGTACTTTATTACTACTTTCGACGAAAATGACGGCTTCAAAACAAAGATTGCACTAAACATCGTTGCCACGATCGACCTGAGAAACTCCACGCCAGACCGCGCTGATAATCCGTATGTGAATGGAAAGATTCAAATCATCAGTACAGAGGCGATGTCGCCAGAATGGAAGAACCCCAAAAAGTGGCCTGCGGTTCTGAATAAGCTCATCAATCAGCGCTCCGTAGGTGGCGGCGGGGTGAACCTTCTTGAGTGTCAAAGCTCGTTGTAGAGGTATGGACTGCACTACACCGGCGGCTCTGCCTCGCGAATTGTTCGGTACCAAAGTGTTGGCGTCGCAGCGACTTTGGAGCGTCGGCGACGCCGAACAACATGTGTATACAACTGATCGCGGCGACAAAGCGCCGCTCACAGTTGTGATGATTCTTAAAAACACGGAAAGTAAACACAACGATCAGTTTTTGCTACCCCGCGAAAGTTCTGCCCGGTTGTGGCGGGATAATTCTTTTTTTTCCGAGTTGGTGCTTCGGCGCTCGCGCCCTTGCGTTGAGGCATCAACCGCCGCCACTGGCGCGCGTTGATGCTCGGAATCAGAAAGCGACATTGAAGAACTCGTATTTCTCAATTGTTCGATCTCTCTTTTTCCGCATTTTCAGAATCTGTGTGCATCCCCGCTGCGCCTTTAGGCGCTAGGGGGATGCGAGTAATTGCTTGGCGGGCATCAGTTGCGGCAACAAGACCTGGGGCGCGGCGCGCGAGCAGGAGCGAGCGCTAAGCCCTGTCGGGTCGGGCATAGTGTTCAAAAGGGGAAACACGGGGTTGGCTCTGCCGTCCTTCTGGGCCACTGGCTGTGAATCTCGGTGAAGCTTGTGGCGTTTTCGTGCAAGAAGCGCGGATTTTGTCCGAGCTGCTGCGGGCGAAGGATGACCGAGACCGGGAGAGCGCTCCCGTTTGGTTACGCTTTTTTTAACCAGCGCGTTTTGATGACCAGGTGGATGAGGAAGCCCAGAATCAGCAGCTGCATGAAGTTCGACGACTTCATTGGAATTTTGACCCCGGGGTTATCTGATCAAAAAACCAGCTGCCGATCACATAAAGCGACAGCTCTTCGGAGTGGCCGCCAAAATACCATAGCGTGAAGAGATGAAAGGGCACGGCCCAAGCGAAGAGCACGGGAAACGTCGTGGAGAACGCCGCGATCGAAAAGCAGGGAGGGGCGAAATACTGAATTGCAAGCGCGCTGGAGGTGCCGACGAGGACCAGGGGTTACGCGGCAAAGGCGTACTTCCATCGAGCGGTTCGGAATTTCCAGCCTGCGATCAGCATGCAGGCCAGGAAAACCAGCGTCCAATAGGGCCGCAACCGGATCGCGAATTCTCCGAGCTGGAATTTTTCCAAAACCCATTGAATGAGCATCGGAATTGCGGAACCCCCGCTGTTCCAGGAGTAAAGCAAAACGTTTTTCACCACCGCGATGGGGTCGGTGACGAGGAAGGGGATAAAGAAAGAAATCCAGGTACCGTACGGGATTGCGAGCGCCCGGATCCGATCTCGCCAGGACTTCTGTCTGAAGAAGATCCAGAGCGGCAACAGGACAAAAATATGCTTGATTCCCAGGCAGCAGCCGAGCAACACGAAGGAATCAGTCGGAAACTGGCCCGGGTTGTTTTCTTCGACTTCAGTCCGGGAATACCGCCAGTAGCTCAGTGCCGCGAGCGCCATGATCAGCGGCTCGGAGTTCCCGTGGTAGCCCGAGATGATCACGGCTGCCGGGCTGAGTAAAAGAAAGAACAGTGCGGCTTCCCGGCTCCACGTGCGCCAAAGGACCCAGGCCGAGAGGAGGTCCCCGATGCTCATCAGCGTGCAGACGTACGCGTGAAAACCACCGATGGAGTCCCCGCCCGGCAGGCGGTGGAAAAGCTGGAAGAGCTAGTAGCAAATCGGGCCCCCGTTTGCCCAAAACGGGATCTCCGAATAAAAATGCGTGCCCCAAGGCCTGCGTGCAATGTCGTAGAGGATATGGATGTCGGCATTGTTCCCAAAGTGCGTCAGAGAAAGACGGATTGCCAATCCGACGAGGACAGCGATCAGAAAGGTTAAGCCCTCGGACTTCCTATTCATTTCGTGATCTTAAGGGGTGAGTTGTCAGTAAGCAAAGGGAAACGCCTACGCACTTGTTGCGAAATTGAGCAAAACCCCGTCATAGGGATCTGAGCGTGCCTCAGTTTTTTTGGTCAAATGACAGTCGATGTACAGAGTCCCCTGCAGTCTGCGCACTATCTGCAGTTCGGGATTTTTAGGCGACCATGTCCCCCCTCTGGCGACACTCCCCCTCTGTGAGGCCAAATACTTTTTCAGCGGACTCCGACCTGGGCGCAGAACGTGCCCGAGCGCAGCGAGGTCAGTTTCGTGCCGCTCAGGGTCTACTCCCCGCGCCTTGTTTACGCCCCGCGTGCTCAGGCAGAAGATATTTGGAGGCGTTTCTCATGATCAATAAAAAAGTTTTATGGCTGGCGGTCACTGCGTTCGCAATTTCAACCATCCAAGGTAATGCGATTTCCCTGGGCTATGCCGATGAAAATGTCGGCGAGAAGGTTGAGAAGGAAGCAAAGGACGTAAAAAAAAAGAAAAAAACCGAAGAAGTCCTCCAAATCCGAAAGGACGAAGAAAAAAGCCGAAGACGCGAAAGAGAGCGTTGAGGACAAGGCAGATGAAATAAAGAACAAAGCCGACTAATGACTGCACAATGCATGCAAACGTAAAAACAATGCTTCCGCTCTTCTTCATCGCCGCGCTTTATCCACTCGTTTCATTCGACGCGCCCGCCGGCGAAGGCAAGCCGCTCACGGCGGTTTCCAGAGTCGATCTCAGCCGGTATGTCGGCAAGTGGCACGAGATCGCTCGACTCCCCAATCGCTTCCAGTCCGGGTGTGACCACTCGACGGCCGAGTACAGCCTCCGTGATGACGGCAAGGTGCGGGTCGTAAACACCTGCCGCAAGGAAAACGGCGAGATCGACCAAGCCGAGGGCGTTGCAGAGGTCGTAGAGCCCGGCAGCCAAGCCAGCCAAGCGAAGCTGAAGGTCTCATTTCTTCCCGGTTGGCTGCGCTGGACGGGTATTGGAAAAGGCGACTACTGGATCATCGACCTCGCGCCGGATTATTCGTACGCGGTCGTCAGCGAACCAAAGCGGCAGTATCTTTGGATTCTAAGCAGAAGATCTGCCCTGTCGCGACGGGAGTACGAGGGCATTCTCGATCGCCTGCGTACGCAGGGCTTTGATCTGAGCCAACTGATCGTTTCAGGAAAAATCCTCGACGAACTCGGATAAATCAGGGCAGGCGAGTTGCAACGCGCAGGAGTGGAGATGCCAAACATTCTCGTCAATATCGATGTTCCTGATCTGGTCCAAGCGCAGCATTTTTACACGGCAGCGTTCGATCTCAAGCCCGGACGGCGTTTCGATGGATGGGTCGAACTTATCGCAGCCGACTTTCGGGTCTACCTGCTACCCAATGCTGAAGGCTCGTCGGCAGTCGAGTCTCAGCCCGCAGTCCGACGAACTTTCGCGCGGCATTGGACACCCGTGCATCTGGACTTCGTGGTCGAAGCGCTAGAGCCTTCGATTCAACGCGTTCTGGAAGCCGGTGCAATACAGGAGGGCAAGATTGATGTCTTCCCTTACGGAAGGCTCGCTTATTTCTCGGACCCGTTCGGGAACGGATTCTGCCTCCTCGAGTTCAATCAGCAGGGCTACGACGCGATTGCGGCTGATCCTTCGCAGCTTCACAAGACCACGCGCGCGTTCGCTTCTGATCACTGACCTTGAGCCGCGACTATCTGTCCCCTGATTTCTCCATCAGGATTGTTAGCCGTATGAACGTTTACATAAGTATTTCCGTTCATGACGGCGTTTATCGCTTCTGCAAACGTGTTGATAC
>DATDSK010000309.1:0-7536 GCA_035291325.1 Bdellovibrionota bacterium
ATGACGGCTCGGGTCCATCACTTCGCCGAGGCAGACTGCTTCGAGTGCGTCGAGCCTTCCTCTGCTGTCTTGGCGAAACTTGATTTCAGAAGCGCGTAATAAGAGATTCTCCGCGTCTTTGAAATAGAGAAGCTTTTCGAGGAAATCATGCAGAAGAGATTGGGCGGCCTCGATGGGACGGAGTGCCGCGTCTACCACTCCAAGCTCGATAAAGATCGACTTCCGAACTTCTGGGCGGAGCGCGTCGGGATTTGAAAGCATGACGTGAAGGACCGCTTCGGCGCTCATTCTAAAAACCTCCTCCAACGTGGCGCCACTCGCTTCGAAGGCGACGTCGGCGGTGGTAATGCCTTCAAAGTATCGGTAAGGCAAGGCGATTATCCTTTCACGTTCCCGATTGGAATGAGTTTAAGAACCGGAATGCTCAGGCCGGCAGCAGCAGTCGCCGCGATCACCTGATCGATGTCTTTGTAAGCCGCGCCAGCCTCTTCGGCCAATCCCGGGAAAGAGGCTGTTTTCACGAATATTCCGCGTTTCTGCATGTCTTGCGCGAGGTTTCTTCCGTTGAATTGCTGTTTCGCTTTGTGCCGGCTCATGACACGGCCGCTCCCGTGCGCCGTGCTGAAAAAGCAGCTTCGCCCTTCGCGGCTCCCCACGAGAAGGTAGGAGGCGGTTTCCATGCTGCCGCCTATGAGGACCGGCTGCCCCGTCTCGCGGTACCGTCCCGGCACGCCTTCCATTCCGGGCCCGAAGGCCCGAGTTGCTCCTTTTCGGTGAACGAGAAGCCGGCGCCGAACGCCCCCGACCTCGTGTTCCTCGAGCTTCGCCGTATTGTGCGAAACATCATAGATCATGCTCAGGCCCAAGTCCGCCGGATCGCGGTGAAAGGTCTCACTGAAGGCCTCCCGCACGCGATGAAGAATGACCTGCCGGTTTGCGAAGGACATGTTGATCGCGCATTTCATCGCCGAAAAGTAGGCTTGTCCTTCGGGTGATTCAAAAGGAGCGCAGGCAAGTTCGCGATCGGGCATGGTCAGGTTGTATTTGCTTTCCATCACCCTCAGGAAGAGCTTCAGGTAGTCACTTGCGATCTGATGGCCGAAACCCCGGCTTCCGCAGTGAAACATGACCACGACCTGGCCGGCCGAAAGTCCGAAATGCTTCGCCAGGGCGGGATGAATGATATTCTCTTCCTTCACGACCTGGATCTCCAGATAGTGATTTCCCGATCCCAAGGTGCCGATCTGCCGGATTCCCCGGTCGATCGCGGCCTGGCTGACATGCTCACTGTTTGCGCCCGGACTGCAGCCATTGTCTTCGGTTAACTCCAGATCTTCGGAAGAGGCAAATCCCCGCTTTTCGCACCATCTCGAACCGGTTTCGACGATCTCCCTGAATTCATCTGTCGTGGGTTTGAGGAATCCGGTACTTCCCACACCGGTTGGGACGCGCTCGAAAAGGCGTCCGACAAGAGCGTGCAGCCGGGGGCGCACCTCATCTTCGGTCAGATTCGTGCGAATCAGCCTTACCCCGCAGTTAATGTCAAAGCCGATTCCGCCGGGAGAAATTACGCCCGAACGCGGATCGATTGCAGCGACTCCCCCGATCGGAAATCCATAGCCGGAATGCCCGTCGGGCATGCAGTACGCGAAATCCACGATTCCGGGCAACGTCGCCACGTTACTGAGCTGGTCGAAAACGGAGGCGTCCATGGCTCGAAAGAGCTCTTCGGTCGCGATGATCCGGGCGGGAACACGCATCCCGGATTTGTAAGTTTGCGGTATTTCCCAGATTGTTTCAGAAATTCTCCGGATTCCGTTTTGAAGTTCCATTTGGATTCCTGGGAGCAATCGTCGAGCCGGGCCGGCGCCCGCTCAAACCGACGACTTATTTTTCTTTCGCGCAACCTTCTCGAGGTGCCTCTTGAACGATCGCATGATGATCAGGTGCAACTTGGCCTGGCTGACTTTGTAAACGGGCCATGCCAAGGCGGGTCGGTAATCGTGAATCGCGGCCAGAACCGCTTCTCCGTCGAGAACCTTTCTGAATTCGAGGCGGCCCCGGCCCTCCGTTTTCGAAAGCAACCCGCCTTTGACGTAGAACAGCTGTCGATCGGGCCAGCTTCGGTTCGGGGAGCGCTGAAGAATGAGCAGGGGTAAACGGCGAACGGGGCGAAACGATATTCGAAACAATTCGTTTTCACGCTCCTCGATCGCGAGAAGGATGTTCATCCATTTCGGAAGCCAGGTGAGATATTCACGTGCGACCCATTCCGCGTTTTTGCCCTCGGGAACCTGGAACCGCTGAACCGACCTGACGGAAAAAGAGCTGACGGCGCGATCTTTGCCAGTCTGATAGGCGAGTGGATCGGCGGGAGCTTGTAATTGAAGCACTTGTTTGGCGAGACAAACCGACTCATCGAACCGCATGCCCGGCAGATTGGCCATTTCCTGGAGCCGTCGATCGCGCGCGAGCATGGGGTATTTCAGGCTTTCTATCAAAGGTTCGACGAGTTCTCGAGGAGCCCCCGTCACGAGGGTCACGAAATGTTGAATCAAGCGCGTGCTATTGATCGGAACGCTGACGACGGGCTTGTTTAATCCCAAACAACGTGAAATGGACTGGAGCATACTTCGATAGGACATCAGCTCGGGCCCGCCCACGTCGAAGGTGCCGTTATACGTTTTTTCGTTTTCAAGGCAGAACCTGAGAAGCAGGACGACATCCGAAAGCGCGATGGGATGCGTGACCGTATCACCCCACGATGGGCAGCAAAGAGCCGGGAGCCGCTCGACCAACCGGAAGATCGTCTGAAAAGACGAACCCTCCGGGCCGATGACGAGGCCCGCGCGAAGAGTGGTCAGGGGAACCGAATGGGATCGGAGGGCCTGCTCAACTTCAAATCGACTTCGAAGATGGTGGGAGAGGGTCGGACTGCTTGGGACGAGACCTCCCAGATAAATAATCTGTTTGACCCCTTTCTGACGGGCCGCGCGGGCAAAATTATCGGCCGCGATCAGGTCGAAATCCCAAAAATCTCCCTGGCTGAGCCGCGTGCTCGGCATCATCGAATGAACGAGAAAGTACGCGAAATCGGCACCCTCGAGCGCCGCTTCGGTGTCGACCAGGGAAAGGAGGTCGCAGGTGCGCCATTCTTTTATGCCTGAGGTCCCGGCCGGTTTCGGTACGCGGCTCAGGCCGATCACGTCATAGGCGTCGTTCAGTGCCCGGCCGAGGTGCTGGCCGATAAATCCACTCGCGCCGGCAATGACGACCTTTTTGCGATCGCTCGCGTCAGCCCGACCGTTCATCGTAACGAATCAAGGGCGGAGAGTGAATCAATCACGAACTTGCCGTCCTTGCGCACCAATTTACCGTCGAAATAGAGTTCTCCGCCGCCGTACTCAGGCGTCTGAATCAGGACGAGATCCCAATGCAGGGACGAATGATTTCCGTTTGAGGCGTCGTCATAGCTCGCGCCCGGCGTGAGGTGAATGGAACCCGCGATTTTCTCGTCAAAGAGCGTGTCGTTCAGGGGGTGATTGATGTACGGGTTCAATCCTATCGCGAATTCCCCGAAATATCTGGCCCCAGCGTCGAGATTGAAGATCTGATCGAGTTCAGCCTGGTGCTGCGGGCTCGAGTACTCGGTAATCCGGCCGTTTTCGACCTTCAGCGTGATATTGCTGAAGAGCGTCCCCTGGTGCAGTGAGGTCGCATTATAAGCGATCGTGCCGTTCATCGATTCCTTGACCGGCGCTGTGAATATTTCTCCGTCAGGAATATTCATCTTCCCGTCGCATTTGATGACCGGGATATTCTTGATCGAGAACTCAATGTCCGTACCCGGCGAAACGAGTCTGACCCGATCCGTTTTGCGCATGAGCTCAACGAGTGGATCCATCGCGCGCGACATTTTCGCGTAATCCAGGTTACAAACCTTGAAATAAAAATCCTCAAAAGCCTCGCCGCTTTTTTTCGCGAGAATCGCCATTGCGGGATTCGGATAACGGAGCACGCACCAGCGCTTTTTCAGCCTCGTTTTGCTGTGAACTTCATTAAAAAAGTGATTTTGTTTGAGACTCTTCTGTATTGCCGAGAGATCGCCGAGGTCGTAAGGATTCGTTGAGCCGCGGACGCCGATATAGGCGTGCACTCTCTCCATGATGCCTTTGTGAAAGTCGGCGAATAGCCGATTCTGCTCCTCGCTGGCCCTGCTGAAGAACGGCTTTTGAAAGCTTTCATCGAAGTCATTCCAGAAGGGGATCGCGCCCATTTCTGTCGCGATCCGGATCAGTTCACAGCCGAGCTCTTTCGTGTCCCTGCCGACGAGGTCGAGGTACACGACTTCATTTTTCTTGATTCCAATGCTGTAACTGAGCAGGTTGTGCGCCAGTTGGGTGATTCGCGAATCGATCTTCATAGGACCTCCGTTGCTAACACCCTACGACAGGACCGCACTTGAGCAAATTAAAATGAGAGCTCAAGCCGCACTGCGGCGATCGAGGCATTGGGAATGAGCGGGTCTCCGGACGGCGCAATCACGTATTGGAAATCCGGCTGAATCGCGAGACCGGGTATGGCTTCGAACCGGTAATTCGCTTCGAGAGTGTCTTCAGCGGCTTTTGTCGGAGTTTCAGCCGCGGTTTGTTCGTCGCGATACTCGCCCGCGAGGTTGACGCGACTCCATGCGATTCCGAATCGGTCATGCGGCCGGCCGGGGATCAGGCCCGCGTAAACCGTCCCCAGTCCCAGATTGGAGCTGAAGCGGTTCAGGCGCGAATCAGCGACCCCATATCTCAGGAATACGCTCAGGTTCTCGCTGATGTTCTGGTCGGCAAGGAGGTATGCGCCATGATTAACGAAAGTCTCTTCTGGGTTCGGTTCCGTATAGGTCCAAAGCCCCAAAGCATACTTTCCGGGGAGTTCCTTCGGGGAAGATTCCGTTCCGCGCAGATAAGCCATTTCGTTGATCAGGAGTACTCCGTCCGAAGCCTTGATTCTGATGTGAGTGCCGTATGGGTTGGACGGATCTCCCGAAACCGCGTTAAAAATCGCGGCTTGGAAATAAGCTGACTTGCTTGGCTCCGTTCTGACGCGAATTGCGGGAGCCGTTGTTGGAAAAATGGAAGGACCATTGAGTCCTGTCTGCGATAATTCCCGTCCAACTCCAAAGCTGCTGTTAAAAAATAATGTGGAACTGTCCGTCACGTAAAACTCACTGTTGAGATCGTGAAGGCCAATGAGAAACGAGGCTTTCTCATCAAACACGATTTGCTGGAACCAGGCCTCATAGAGCTTTGCCGTATTTGCGGGCGTCTCGATATTGCTGGTGCCTTGTCCATCACCGATGTTCCTGGTGGGATCGCCTCCGTAATTGCCGAGCCCGTAGAAGAAAAAGCTCGCGCCATTCCAGTTCGCCAGCTTGGCCATGTCAAGACTGACGCGAAGATCGATGTTCCCGAGGTTCACCGTTCCCGAATTTGTGCCGCCCGAAAGCACCGAGTTCAGCTCCCATTTCGAAATCAAGGCGAGGTCGACGCCTTTTTCGGAAAGACGGGTGCGTGCCCCACCCCAGTTTTTCGTCAGGCGTGTCTCAGGCTCCTCGGGACTTTGCGCGATCGGGGGTTCCTCCTGCGTTTCGCGGATAGCGGGGCGCGAAACGCTCGATTCGGCTTGCGCCGAAATCGGAAGAAGCGTCATGAACACAAACGCGGTTGAGAGTACGATCAAGTTAACAAGAGCTGAGTTCTTTTGCATAAAGCTATTCTGTCGCGTCTGAAACGAAAGCTCAAAAAAAAAGCGCCGACCCGAGGCGGGTCAGCGCTCTTTTTTTTTGCCTTGAACGGATCTTACTTCAGCTTCGAAAGGTCGCCCTTTTCGTCTCTGACTTTCTGGTACCTTTTGCCGAACTCTGTGAGTTCCTTATTTTTGCCGGCTGGATGGCAGGTTTTGCACGAAACGGTGCTGTCGCCGGTCGCGTCTTTCAGAATTTTCACATCGCTTGCTTTCGCAAAAGTCAGTGATGGAATCGCCAAAAATGCAAGTACGAGAATGCCTTTCATCGTTCCTCCTAGAACATGGTGCGCATACGCGCTGATGTGTTTGACAGGGCTATATTTCGCCAATAGTGGGCGTGGATCAACCTATAAATGCAGCCCCGTTCTGTTTTTTGCTTCACGATTCGTTAACAAACGAATCTGGCTTAATAGGTCTGGTCCTGGAGCAGGTACTCAAGGGTTGAGTTCCAGTCCGAATGCGACTGGAATTGAAGCGTCTTGTAAACAGAACTGTACTTCTCGTGAGTGGAACGCCGACTCGGCGCCCAAACCGAAACACCCTGTGCGCGCGAGAACCGCCCCGTGGCCTGATTGATCACGACCATGTCTTTCATGGCTGCTCTGACCCCGGCCAGGGCCTCGGCACTGACGCCCTCGATCTGCTGTTTCTCAATCAAATTCAGATAATCACCGAGATCGATGTAATCCGAATAAGCGAAGTAAAGGGATTTCGAAGCTGCCGAGACGACTTTGCCGCGCGATGGCTTGTCGAGTGTCTTGAGATTCGTTCCTAAAGTCGCGATTGCGTTATTCAGGCCCTGAATTTTGTTCAGATCGAAAGCTGAAAAGGTGACATCATATCGACCGTTCGAGCCCCCGGAGTAGGAGAGGATGTACTGAGTTGTCACGATTTTCGCGACTTCGGCAGGTCCGATGGCAGGGTTCTCGTTCCACTTCTTTAGAATCGCTTGATAAGGCCAGCCCGCCCCCGGCTCCGAGTCCTCGGATCCGGCGAAGATATCAACGTAAGGCGCCATTTCGTCGGCGATCTCGAGCATCGCCATCAGGCAGGCGTCGCTCGCGTACAGATCAACCTTGTGACCGATGATCTTGGACGCTTCCGCCATGGCCTCGCCCAGTTGCTTCGTCGTGATCACGTTGCCCGAAATGTCGTCGTAGCTGATTTCGGTCGGTTTGAATTGCTGAGTTCCGTGCCAGCCGTTTCCGTGGTTCCAAACGGTGATGAAATACCGTTTGGCGGGATAGCGTGCTGCGGACCACTGAACGAATTCGACCAGATTGCGCCAGTCGCCCATGTCCACCGTTCCGAGATCGGCGACAACGGGTGAAGTGACCGATGGGGAGTTGTCTTTTTCGATGTAGAGGCGTTGGGTTTTTTTGGTGTTAAGACTTGCCCACTGAACCACGACGTTGATGTCATCCGTGGAACCGACCTGCTCCATCTGGTTGATATTCATCGCGCCGTAATTATCCAGATTATTATTACCGTTGAGAAAAACGAGAAAAGTCCATTCTTTGACCGGCTTTGGAATCGTAATTCCCGCTTGCGCGGCAGTCATCGAGAACGAAATGATTAAATTGGAAATGATAAGAACGAAAAGGGTTCTGCGCATTCGGGTCCTCCATGAGCAAGCGCATCGGCGATCCAGGTTCGCGAGCCCCCAAGCCTGCCATGGCCAGGGTTCCCGTAAAGCAGTTCTCAAGATTGTAACAGGTTTCGCTCACTCTGCACGCT
>DATDSK010000310.1:0-4659 GCA_035291325.1 Bdellovibrionota bacterium
CGCCCGAGACGGGGTCAAGCGTGTTCACCCATTCCGCGATCGAGGCGAGCGGGCTCTCTCCGGTTCCGGTCGGCTCGTAGCTTTTCACGTCCGGGAGAAGAACGGGAAGTTCATTCATCGGAAGCGGGCGCGTCGTGCCGTCTTTCAGGTGAACGATCGGGAACGGTTCACCCCAGTAACGTTGCCGGGAAAACAACCAGTCGCGGAGTTTGTATTTCACCGCGCGGGTGCCGAGACCTTTTTTCTCAACCCATTCGTTGACGGCTTGTTTTGCCTGGGCGGTGGGCATTCCCGTGATGAAACCGGAATTGACGGACACGCCGTCTCCCGTGAAAAGCTCGTCAGTCTTGCCGTCCTCGGCTACTTTCTCGATCACTTTAATGACCGGCAGGTTGAATTTTTTCGCAAACTCGTTATCGCGTTCATCGTGCGCGGGAACGGCCATGATGGCGCCCGTTCCGTAAGACATCATGACGTAGTCGGCTATCCAGATCGGGATTTTGGTTTCGGTCAACGGGTTGATGGCATAGGCGCCGGTAAAAACGCCCGTCTTTTCCTTGGTCGCGTCCTGGCGCGCGAGCTCGGATTTCTGCGCGGTCGCGGCCTGGTAGGCTTTGACCTGCTCGCGGTGTTTTGAATCGGTGATCTGCTCGATGAGAGGGTGTTCCGGCGCGAGCACCATGAAAGTCGCGCCGAAAATCGTGTCCGGCCGCGTGGTGTAAATGTGGAGCGTGAGGGGAAGTTCGGCCTCGATCGGGAAGCTCATCTCCAGCCCTTCGCTTCGTCCGATCCAGTTGCGCTGCAGTTCCTTCGTGCTTTCGGGCCAGTCCAATTTATCGAGGTCCTTGAGAAGACGTTCCGCGTATTTCGTGATCTCGAGCATCCATTGGTTCATCGGAATGCGATGAACCGGGTGGCCGCCGCGCTCGGATTTCCCGTCGACGACCTCTTCATTGGCCAGAACGGTTTTGAGGGCGGGGCACCAATTCACCGGAACTTCTTTGCGATAGGCGAGGCCTTTTTCGTATAGCTTCAGGAAAATGAATTGCGTCCATTTGTAATATTTCGGATCACAGGTCGCGAATTCGCGAGACCAGTCGAAGCTGAAGCCGAGAGACTGCAGCTGCCGGCGAAACGTGTCGATCGCTTTATGGGTGGTGACGGCGGGATGAACCCCGGTTTGCAGGGCGTACTGTTCGGCCGGAAGGCCGAAAGCATCCCAGCCCATCGGGTGAAGGACGTTGAAGCCTTTGGCCCGTTTGTAACGGGAGATGATATCGGTCGCGGTGTAGCCTTCGGGATGACCGACGTGGAGCCCGGAGCTGCTCGGGTAGGGGAACATGTCGAGCACGTAATATTTCGGTTTTTTGCTGCCCGTTTCGGCACGAAAAACGTTGTGATCTTCCCAATGTTTTTGCCACTTTGGTTCGAACTTTTTGTGGTCGTAGGCCATAAGCTGTTATTCAACGGGGAGAGGGGATCAGTCAACAGTTAACATCCCGCCTAGGGGGCTCCTCGGCCCGGCTTGCCGGTTCCGTGCTGGGCAGGTAAGCAGGAGAAGTGGCGCAGCACGAATTGGTGCGATTTCAGAATGGAACGGTTTCGGTTCGGCCGGTTTCGGCGCGAGAGGCGATGCATTCATCGATCGGCCCCTGGCAAGAGGCGAATGAGGTTTACATTGAGCAGTCTCGTTTGTCGAAGCGGCTGCGAAATGGAACAGAACCGCTGGTGGTCTATGATGTCGGGTTGGGAATCGGCGCGAATGCCTTGGCCGCGATTGCTTGCCATGGTTCGGCCCCGCCGAATCGATCGCTTCACATCGTGAGCTTCGAGAACGACCTTTCGGGAATCTGGCTCGCGCTCGAGCAGGTGGAACAATTCGCGTTTCTTCGCGACCGCGAAGCGATCGTTCGTGAATTGCTCGACTCGCGCTTGACCTCGCCCGGGCCGGGGATTCTGTGGGAATTGAGGGTGGGCGACTTTCGGGAGGAGCTTCTGTCGGCTCCCGCGGCGCCGGAAATCATCTTTTATGATTTCTATTCGCCGGCCGAAACGCCGGCTGTCTGGACAGTGGATTGCTTGAAACCGCTCCGATCGGTTTGCCGCGAGGGCGCCACTGATCGTGGGACTGTCCTGGTGACTTATGTCGCCTCGACCGCCGCCCGATCGGCGATGCTTCTGGCCGGGTTTTACGTGGGATATGGCTCGAAAACCAGCGTCAAGCTCGAGACAACGATCGCGTCCACCCGGTTGCAGGATCTTGAACGGCCGCTCGACCGAAAATGGCTTGAGAAGCTCAGGAGATCCTCGAAACCACTGCCATTCGGCCCGTCGGCCTCGCTGTCACAAGCGTTTAACCCGCTTATGACAACGCTCGGCCCGTCGGCCTCGCTGTCACAAGCTCATTTCGAGAACCTCGAGCGAATTGCCAAACTGGAACAGTTCGCGAGAGCTTAGATCTTGTAGCCGCAGGACCTGAGGGCCTGAATGATCTTCGCCCGGAGCGACTGGACTTCTTTGGGGCTCTTCGCGCGCGTGACGCCCATCTGTTCCATGAGATCCGTCACGATGTCTTTCTGGCGATTTGCGCCATCAGCCTGCTTGCCGATTGCTTTGAAGGCTTCGTCTTCATTTTCGAGAGCCTCGCGAATGGCTTTGTGTTCGGTGGGCCAGTCAGTTTCAATCGCCATCTTCAACTTGTTATCCACGTTCTTGCCGAGAACGTCATAATCGAAGGTGATCGGTGCGTCGCTGGTCGCCGCTCCGGCTTTCGGAGCGGCATTGTCCAGGGTAGCCGCGCCGGCTTTTACCGTCGAGCTATCGGTCGCCGCGTTGAGTTCTGCTCTGGAGGCTGCCCGTAGCGTCGCGCCTCCGCCCATCGGGGTTCCCTCTTTCGAAGTCGCTTTTGCCAGAAGTTTTTCCATTCCGGCGCAGACTCGCCTGTCGCCCATTCCGCAGCTTGCGATCTGCTTGGCTTCTTTTTCGGAGAAGCCGTTTTCACGGGCCGCAGCCATCAGCGCTTTTCTGAATTCCGTCGGATCGGCGAGTTTGGCTGCCGTTTTCTTGTCTGTTACGCCCTTGACTAGATCTTTCGCGAGTTGCTGCGCTACTTTCAACGCTTGCGGGTTTTTCTTCACCCCTTGCGCCATCGACGCGAAACTGGAAAGCCGCTTCATCAGTGCCTTGGCACCGGCTCCGGCACCCAGATAATCAAGCGGATGCAAGAGGAGGTTCAGACTGAGTTCGTTGAATTTCTTTTCAACCATTTTGTAATCCTGGACGCCCGCTGCCACGGCTTCTTTCGTTGAGTCGTACGTGAGGTAAGATTGCCCCACGAAACCAAAGCCCACGCCGAGACCGGCGAGGTTCATCATCGCGCCAGCTTCCGCCGCTGTGCCGAGGACTGCACTCACTCCAGCGGTAGAAACGAAGAGGGCAACGATTGTTGCGCCAGCGGCAACGCCCCGTTTTGTGGTCCGGATATCGAGGCGTTTCGCCAACGAGCTTGCCAGGCCGCAATAACCGGGGTGCTCCTTCAAGACCTCTTCAACGACCGGCGTGAAGGCCAGGTGGTCGAGTAAGTCACGATTCTGCAGGAGGGTAGTGGATTCCGTCTTGCCTTTCTTTTCAAAGTTCAGCTTTCCTTCTTTAAGTGATTTATTGGTGAGATCGACTTGATCCTGGATCTTGTCTATCAAATCGCCCAGTGCCTTGCTGATTTCCTTGTTGGCCATCGGATCGCGCTTGCCCGTGACCTTGGGTGTGAGCAGAAACGGCACGATCGGCATTTTGGCGAGCGTGATCTCGGCCGAGCGGGCTTTGTGGAATTCGGCGAATTCACCGAGGGCCTTGTCGATCGCGCGATGGCATTTTTCTCCCTGGAGTTTCTTCACGACGCACTGATGTTTTTGCATGGTTACCGTATCGGCGATCGTGGCATTCAGGCCGTCGATGACGTCTTTCGAAACTTCCTCGCCTTCAAATCCTTTCGAGGTGATCATCGGGACGGGGTATTCTTTGAATTTATAGCCGGTCGGATGGCCGATCGCGGTGTAGAGCATCTGTGATTCCCGACGGTCTTCAAACGCTTTCTTAAGATCTTTCTTGAACGAGGCTACCTTATCTTCGCAGCCCGCGCGGGCGGGGTTATCGAAGCAGACCTTCAGCTCCGAATAATCCTTGATTCCTTTTTTCATATTGTCGCGCATCTTCTCGGCGACGAGAGTGGTGAAGTCGAATACCTGGGGGCCATAAGAAGTTTTATCAAGGGCGCCTTCGAGCCAGGCGATCTCGGGCGCGAGTTGCTGCTTGCAGGTGTCACAGATCTTCGGCGCTTCAGAGTCGCGGTCGACGTATTTGATGCTGATCCCTTCGCAGGACTGATACGGAGCCTGCGCGTCGGAACTGGGTATCGTCGCGCGTGCCGCCAGCCCCGCTCCCTTCGCGGCAGAACCAGTGCTGCTGACCGTTCCGGCCGGCATGACCGCTCGTGCCTGCGTATACAGGAAACTCGCCGTAACGAGCATGGCGATGGTCAGAGTGCCTTTTCCAAATTTTTCTTTTTTCATCTGTGCGTCCCCTGTGAATCATCCATAGAAAAAACAAAGAAACCCATCTAGAAGCTTATCGGAGTAGTTCCGATTTTTATTAAGCTGAGTC
>DATDSK010000311.1:0-34017 GCA_035291325.1 Bdellovibrionota bacterium
CCTTTTCCCGAGGAACTCTTCCGAAATCTTGAAGCCTTGATCGACCGCTTTCATCGCGCCGGGCTCGAGTTCGGAATCGGCTTCAGCCCCTATGAAATTTATCTCTCATTCGATGATGAGGCCCGCAAGCAGCTCCTCGCACGGATTGAGACCTTTAACCGGCTCGGACTCGATCGTCTTGCCATCCTTTTTGACGACATGAAAGGCGGGCTTCCCGGACTCGCGCGGATGCAGGTCGACATTGCCCACCTCATCCGAGACCACGCGCGCGCGCGGCACTTCGCGATCTGCCCGACTTATTATTCCTACGATCCGGTGTTGGATCAGATCTTCGGCAAGCGGCCCGCCACTTACCTCGAAGAACTCGGTCAAAAGCTCGACCCCGAAATCGACATCTTCTGGACCGGAGAGGTGACCTGCTCAAAGAGTTATCCGCCGGAACACATCCGCGAGGTGAGTGCTCTGATTGCGCGAAAACCACTCCTTTGGGACAACTACCCCGTGAACGACGGGCCGAAAATGTGCAAATTCCTGCATCTCCGCGCCTTCGAGGGCAGGCCGCGGGAGCTCTCCGGTCTCCTCTCTGGACATGCCGTAAACCCGATGAATCAGCCGGTTCTTTCGCGAATTCCGATGCTGACCCTGGCTGAAGTTTACCGCTCAACCAATTCGTATTCACCCGCCGCGACATTTCTCCGGGCGGCTGAAGAAGTCGGCACTCACGACTTTGCCGTCCGACTCGCCGCCGACCTTGACCTCTTCGCGACGCGGGGGTTTGAACTGCTCTCTCCCGCCGAAAAGCAGGAGCTTGTCCGAACTTACAGCGAGTTCTTGAACTCAAAAGCCGGTCCTGCGGCTTCCGAAATCATCGATTGGCTGAATGGACGATCGATTGTCGGGCGCGAAGTTTTTCTGACGCAATAGGTTGACGCCTTGAGCTGCTGCACGTGACCTCGCGGAATATTTCAATTTGCCCTAAGTTGATCGTGCGAACTGAAATTTTTCGAGGGATGGATATGAACGAAATCGACCCGTTATTGCGGAAAGCAATCAAAATGCTCCTTTTGCAACTCGCGGCCCGCACCGAAAATCCCGCACACCACCTGGATCATGTTCTTCGCGAGGTCATTCAGGAACTCTATGTCGAGAGCAAGAACGCACTTGAGGAAAAAAAGAGCCACCTTCGTCTGGTCGTTCCGGCCGTCGCCGCGGAGGGTTGAGATTTAATTTGCGATGATCGATTCCGCCGCCTAAAATCAGAACTCACCTGAACAGGAGATTTCTGATGTCGGAATCGATCACGCAAGCCGCGCAAGGAGACCTCACAACATCGTCCATTTCGAAAGAGCGCCAGCTCACCGTGCGCGCCGCGGCGGCCGGCATGCTTCTCGGCGGCTTCATGAGCCTCTCCAACTTGTACGTGTCGCTTAAGACGGGATGGAGCTTCGGCGTATCCATCACCGCGGGCATTTTGGCGTTCGCGATCTTCGCGGTTCTCGTCCGGGTTCGTCTCGCCAAGACTCACTTCGGAATGCTCGAAAACAACGCCATGCAATCGGTAGCCAGCGCCGCCGGGTACATGACCGGCGGCGGGACCGTAGCCGCGATTCCGGCGCTCATGATGATCACCGGACAATCCATGGGTGGCTGGCAAATGTTCGCCTGGATTACGACGATCGCGATGTTAGGCGTCGTGATGGCGATCCCGATGAAGCAGCAAATGATCAACGTCGAACAGCTCCGATTCCCGACCGGCATCGCCGCCGCCGAAACCCTGAGAGCGCTCCACGGCGCCGGGGCGAGCGGCCAGGCAAAAGCCCGGCTCCTTGCGTGGAGCGGACTTATCGGCGGAGTTGTCGCGTTTTTCCGTGATGCGAAAGGAAGCCTTATCCCCTGGAACCTTCCGGAGAGGATCGCGATTCCGTTCGCCACCCTGCGGGGCCGGCCTCTGGCTGATTACACACTCTCGTTTGAGGGAAGTCTCATCATGATCGGCGCCGGTGCGATCATGGGGTTCCGGGCCGCGTGGAGCATGCTCCTGGGAGCGGTGCTCAATTTCGGAATCCTTGCACCCTGGCTTTATTCACAAGGGATCATCAACCCGAAGCTCGGCTACAAGCACATCGTCGCCTGGAGCGTCTGGTTCGGATCTTCGATGATCCTCACGAGCGGCCTTCTTTCATTCGCGTTTCAATGGCGGACGGTCGTTCGTGCGGTAAAGAGCGTAAGCGCCGCCTTCGGAGGCCCGAAGACTACCGAGGAACTCGCTGAAGTCCCCATGCTCTGGTTCTTTGTCGGCATGCTCATTTTGTCGCCGGTCGTGATTTTTCTGGAATACTTTCTTTTCGGAATCAAGATCTGGATGGGTGTTATTTCCGTCATCCTCGGCTTCTTCATCGCGATCGTCGCCTGCCGGGCGACGGGCGAAACCGACACGACTCCGACGGGCGCGCTTGGCAAAATCACGCAGCTCACCTTCGGCGCGCTTGATCCCGGCAACACAACCACGAATCTCATGACGGCGAACGTGACCGGTGGAGTCGGCCTTCATTCCGCCGATCTCCTTACCGATCTGAAAAGCGGCTATCTTCTCAAAGCCGATCCCCGCCAGCAGTTCTGGGCACAGTTTTTCGGCGTTCTTGCGGGATCCGTTTTCGTTGTTCCGGCATACAACCTGCTCATCCCGACGGCCGATGTGCTGGGTTCGGCAAAATGGCCCGCTCCCGGCGCGCAAACCTGGAAGGGCGTTGCCGAGCTCCTCGCAAAGGGATTCCACATGCTCCATCCGACCGCTCAACTCGCGATCGCGGTGGGTGGTATTCTGGGCATTGCCCTTGTTCTTCTCGAGAAGTGGATCCCGAAATACCGCCGGTATATTCCGTCGCCAACGGGCCTCGGCCTCGCATTTACAACCCCGGCGAACAATACGATCTCGATGTTTCTTGGGGCCCTGATCGCGCTCACGCTCGAAAAGCGAAAACCGGCGCTCGCTGAAGAGACCATTGTTCCCGTGAGTTCAGGCTTCATCGCAGGCGAAAGTCTCATGGGAGTTCTCATCGCGGTACTCGTGGTGCTCGGAATTCTTCAGTCATAACGCGGCGCCAAAACCATGACGCACATTGTGATTATTTTTTAATATTTGTCATCGCCAGTCATAAGCCGCTGGTATTTTTATTGAATTTATATACGACTTTTGCCGTCGTGTTTGGTTCTGTGAGAGTTTTGATGCGGAGCCGCATGGGACTGCGCTAGAATCTAGGAAGGGGGTTCTGTATGAGAAGTCTAAAACCCGGTTCCGTTGCATTGATTCTCCTCTCGATCTCGACAATCGCATTTGCCGTGGAGGTTCAGAAAAAGGAGAACGAACCAGCCCAGACCCAAGCCCAGGTCCAAGACGCAAGCCGCAATCCAGCGCAGACTGCCGAAAAGAAGAGCGTGAAGCCCGCGGAGGAGGATAGTGATTTCGCCTCCAGGGCGGAACGCTTCATGATGCGCAAGCATTGATAAAGCCGTAGCGCTGAACGCACACCTCCCGCCTCAAAGCGCCTCGGGTGCGCGCAAAGCACGCCTTACTAAAACGGCCAGGCTGCGCCGATGGTGATGAATTCGTGGCTTACTTCGCCGCGCACCGCGAATCCGAGATTCGTCATCCGCAATACTCCGACTCCGAAACGCGGAAACAGGAGAAAGCGGCTGTCCAGTGCCTCGCCCGTGATGTGGCCCGCGAGACCGCCCAAAGCGTAGAAGGTCCAGAAGGGGTCTTTGACAAAATCCCACCTGAGATGGGTGCTGTATGCAAACGCGGTTTCTCCGGAAATGAAGAGCGGCCCCATCTGGAGTTCGATTGAAACAGAATTATTGATATCGGGCGCAAAACCGCGCTGAACAATTTTTTTGCTCGCGGTCCCCAGAACGGAAAAACCGCCCGCGGAATCCAAAACCCCGAGACCCATCAGGGCGCCGAACATCACTTCTGAATTGTCCGCCTCACCCTTCCAATCTTCCGGACTCGTGGCCGGACTCGTGGCCGGACTCGCGGCCGGACTTGCGGCATCGCCTTGCGCGGCTGAAGCAACGGAGATGGCAAACGAAACAAACACGAGAAGGGTTGAAGCCTTCACCAACGATGATCTGATATTCATGCCTTTAATCTAACCCAACTGCGCCAGACGATCGAGAAGGTTCTTGAGAATCGCGCCGGTCGCCCCCCAGATCCTTTGACCATGTACCTGGTAGACATGAATCGGGTAGCTCTTCTGTCCGGCGGACAATTCTTCCTTCTTGTAAATTCCGGGCTTCGAAAAGAGTGAAAGCGGGACCCAGAAGGTCTCAGCGATTTCGTCCTGACTGACTTTGAGAGGAAAGGACTCGACGGGCGACTTCAAAATCCCGACCGCTGGCACAATAGTATAGCCGGTTAAGGTGAAGAGAGAAGGCAAGGTCCCCAAAACCTCGAGCGCGGCGGCAGCGACCCCGACCTCTTCCATGGTCTCCCTGAGCGCGGCGGCAATCGAGTTCTCATCCTCGGGCTCAATCACCCCTCCGGGGAAGGCCATCTGTCCTTTATGCGTTTCGACGAATTCCGTTCGCCGCGTGATCAAAACAGCCGGCTCAATCGCCCCCCCGTGCGCCCCCCCGTGATCGACGGAAGTCATCCACCCGAGGAGAACCAGAACCGCGGCAGGAATCGGACGAATGTCCTTTCCATGTTTCAAACGCTCCGCGTAGGGCAACGGCAATGTCAGTGCCCGGCTCACTTGATTACGAAACGCGAGTTTATCATCCATGCTCATTTTCCGCGCAGGTCAATTCCGTACCGCTGCGCCTTCCGATAAAGGGTCGCACGGTCGATGCCGAGGACATCCGATGCCCTGGATTTGTTGAAATTCACGTCCTGGAGGACTTTTATGATATGCGCGCGCTCCATGTCTTCAAGGGAGCTTGAAATCCCGGAATTCATTCCGTCAGCCGATTCTGAAGCGGGAAGGGCACCCCTGATCACCTCGGGCGGAAAATCCTCCGGGAACAAGATCGACGTGTTCGTCATCGCGACGGCACGCTCGATCGCATGTTCCAGTTCACGAATATTACCGGGCCACGCATAGGTCTTCAGCAGAGCCATTCCGTCGTCGGAAACGTGAGAAACCGCTTTCTTGTTCTTTTCCGCGAATTTTGCGAGAAAGTGACCGACCAGATCGGGAAGATCCTCGATGCGAGCCCTGAGCGGGGGAAGTTCGATCGAAATCACCTTCAGCCGGTAATAGAGGTCTTCCCGGAACTTTCCCGTTCTTACAAGGAGCTCCAGATCGCGATGTGTTGCGGCAATCACCCGCACGTCCACCTTTCGGGTTTCGGAAGAGCCCACCGGCTTCAACTCATTTTCCTGAAGGACTCGCAGAAGCTTGATCTGAAGCGCCGGCGTGATATCCCCGATTTCATCCAAAAACAGCGTCCCTCCGTTCGCTTCTTCAATCAGGCCCTTTTTATCCGACAACGCGCCCGTAAATGAACCTTTCACGTGCCCGAAAAGTTCTGACTCGAGGAGGGTTTCGGCAAGTGCGCCACAATTAACGGCGACGAACTTCTTGCCGCGTTTCTGACTGTTCTCATGAATGGCCTTCGCCACGAGTTCCTTACCCGTGCCACTTTCACCGATGACAAGAACGTTGCTCGCCGACAAGGCCGCCCGAGCAAGCGTCTTGTAAACTTCCAGCATTGTAGGCGATTTCCCGATCAGGCCTTTTGTGCTGACCTCAATTCTCTGCGGCGAAGCCGCTGAAATATCACCATGAATCGATTCCCAGTGTTTGGCCGCGCGCGAGATCACCGCTTTAAGATTGTCGATTTTGAAGGGCTTGCTGACGTAATCGAAAGCCCCCTCCTGAATAGCCTCGATCGCACCCTCCATGCTCCCGAAGCCCGTCATGAGGATGCTCACCGAACCCGCGCCGGTTTTTTTGGCCTCGCGCAGGACCGCCATTCCGTCCAGCTCAAACATCCGAATGTCGGAAAGAATGATCGGGAACATCTCCCTTCGGATCATCCTCACGGCCTCTTCCCCGCTCGCGGCAAGCTGAACGCGATATCCCTCGCGCTCAAGGACCTCGCGGAGAAGCTTACGCGTGACCTCATCGTCATCCACGACCAGAATTCGTAACTTTGAGTGATCGTCGCTCATGTTAATTCCTTGCCGATGCCCAGTTCGTGATACGGCAATCGTAAAATCACCTTCGTCCAGGCGCCCTCTTTTGAATCGATGTCGAAACTCCCGCCGTACTTATGGACCAACTGCTGGCAAATCGTCAGTCCTAGCCCGGTACCCTCTCCGGGCCTCTTCGTCGTGAAAAAGGGCTTGAGAACGTTGTTCAGATCCGCTCTGCGTATTCCTTCACCCGTATCATAAACGCTCAGCTGCGCCCAGTGCTTGCCTTCGAGCTCCTCGAGCTTGGTGCTCACCTCAAGGAGGAGCCGGCTCTTTTCCCGAATGTGGCTTTTTGCCCTGAGCCCGTCCAGCGAGTTGTTCAGGAGGTTCAATATGACCTGTTCCATATCCAGCGGCACGAGGCGAAGGGGTCCCATATCGCGATCGAACGTGCGGCGCACCTCAACCCTGAGACTGTCGACGCGCGGCTTGAGAATACCGAGCGTTCGGTCGACCAACCGATTCAGATCGACAAGCTGTCGCTGCGAAACGGGCTTTGCCGTGCTATGGAGAAATCCTTTGACGATCTCTTCGATTTTCGAAAGCTGTCCATTGATGATCTCGATTCGCCCGGCCGTGCCCGTCCTGGTCGAATCACCCGAGGACCCGAGCTCCTCTTGCAGCAGCTGAAGATGACCGCCGATCGCGTTGAGCGGCGTTCCGATTTCGTGTGCGAAGCTCGCAGTCAGCTGACCCATGACCGCGAGCTTCTCGGTGTTCATCAACTGTCTTTGTGTGTCGTGTAACTGTTCGGCAAGCTGCAGGTTGTGGCTCTCGGCTTCCCGGAGCCGTCGATCGTTCGCGATCGTCTTTCTCAGAAAATACCCCAGCGCCAGAATCAGCGTCACCACGCTGAACGCCGCCGCTGTGGCCGTCGTCTTCCAGAGCGTATTAACGATCCTCGCGACGAGCTTCGTAGAGATCACGACATGGACCGCACCGAGAAGTTTTCGGGGGCCGTGCTGATCCCGGCTTTTCTGCTCGATTGGAACCTGGATTTCCCAGGAACCCATCCCCGTATCATCCAGCCGGAACTCACTGGTGACCACGTCAACAAGCGGGAACGCCGGCTGCGGCGCTCCCGGTTCTTCCTCGATATTGGAACCCACGATTTTGGGTTGTCCCGAGGCGTCCTTGGCGATGACATCGATGCGGACAATGTTAGGCTGCGAATAGAGAAGATCCTGAAGGCGCGCCTCGACCATCGGAGTGGGGTTCGGCAAAGAAAGAAGCCGCGAGCTGACGATTTCGGAAGCGAGGTTCTTACCGGACGTAATACCGATTTGCCGGATCTCCTCCTCCAGAATCGGCTGCATAACTTTGTTTTCGGCAATTGTGACGATGAGAAACGTCGGAATGATGACCGCCACCAGAACAAGGCTGACTTTCGCCTGAAGGTCGAGATGGTGCCGGATCGGTTTCATAGTTCTTGTATAAGCCGAATTCGCCGCTTTCCGTAAAAAAAAGCCGGGGAGCCTCATCGGCGCCCCGGCTTCAATCATTTCAACTCGCTCAGTGTTTTACTGCGCGGCGCCTTCTGCCGGAGCAGGAGCGGCTGGCTCGGCCGGAGCGGGAGCAGCTGGCTCGGCTGGCGCAGGAGCGGCTTCAGCCTGTTTCTTGGCTTTCTTGCCCTTGCTCTTCTTGACCTTCTTTTTCTTCGCCTTCTGGACGACCGTCTTCGATGTCGTGGTCATATTGTCATTGGTCGTATTGGTATTCGTCGTGTTCGTCGTCGTGTCAGTCGCAAAAGCTGAAAGGGCGAACAGCGCGGCGATTAAAGTGATCATGGTCTTCATTCTTTTATCTCCTAAAAAAGGGTTAATTGAGAATACTCGCGGATGAAAAGCAAGCGGGGTGCCATAATTATCGCTCGTCTTTTCAATGGCTTACAAAGCTAATTCAGCCCATTCTGTCGCTTCTTGCGACACTTGTCTGGCGCATGTGGGGGAGGGTGCGACAGCCCGAATTCCTCTTGCCTACTCCCGCTGAGCGTGTCACCCCTGAGCGCAATATGGCACACGGGCGATGTATATTCGTGGATCCAACAGCTCACAAAATCGTCCTCTGGAGCGAAGCCGGAAAGCGTGAGTTCGAGATCAGCGACGCTTCCACCGTTCGGCTCGGCGATATCGTGGAGGTGAATGGCCAAACCGCGACCGTGCTTACGCCGAATCGATCGCGAAAAGGCGATTCCGGCTTGAACTGGATCTCCCGAATTCTGGACCCGAGGCGAATCAAGGCCACACGGGTGCGCGCTGAAATTGAGGCCGGTATTCGCGAATTTTTCCTGTCACGCGAATTTACCGAAACGCGAACGCCACTTCTTGTGCCATGCCCCGGAATGGAGCCGCACATCCGTCCCTTTCGCGTTTCTAACCCTACTCACTCACCTGTCGCATATCTTCCCACCTCGCCCGAGTTCGCCATGAAGCGACTGCTTGTGGGAGGACTTGAACGAATTTTCCAGCTCTGTCCCGCCTTCCGCGACGAGCCCCGCTCCAGAACACATTTTCCGGAATTCACCATGCTCGAATGGTATCGGGCCTATGCCGGTTATGACGAGATCATGCTGGATACCGAGCAGCTGATGTCGTTTCTCGCCCAAAGGCTTTTCGGTGAACAAAAAATCCGCTACCAGGGACGGGAAATCTCAGTCGCCGCCCCCTGGTCTCGGCTTCGCGTCCGCGACCTGTTCATGGAACACGCCCAGCTCGACCTTGTTACACAGGGATCGGAAGAGCAGCTGTCGGACGCCTGCCGACGCCTGGACCTCAAGATCATGAACGGTGAAACGGCGGACGACCTCTATTTCAAGATCTGGCTCAACTGCATCGAACCGAAGCTGCCAGAAGACCGGGCTGTTTTCGTCGTCGATTATCCGGCCTCGCAAGCGGCGCTTTCCGTAATCAAAACCGAGCCGGATGGCTCACGCTGGGCAAAACGTTTCGAAGTCTATGCGGGAGGGCTGGAACTCGGAAACGCCTTCGAGGAACTGACGGACCCCATCGAACAACGAAAGCGCTTCGTAGAGGACATGGCGCTTCGAGAGCGGGTTTACGGTTCCTCTCTTCCAAAAAACCCGAGCGACGAAGAATTTTTAGAAGCCCTGGAAGAGGGCATGCCCCCCTCGGGAGGCAACGCGATGGGCGTTGACAGAATCGTGATGCTTTTTGCGGACGAACCCGATATCGGCTTCACCCGCTGGCTCGGCTGAGCCCGGCGCCTCCTCAACCCTTGAGTGCTTCAAGACACTTCAGAAAGTCTTCGGGCAAGGGACTTTCGATCGAGATCTCCTCTTTTGTGATCGGATGCGGAAGAGTGAGGCGGGCAGCGTGTAACATGATCCTGGCGGGAATGACTCGCGTCGGGCGATAACCGTAAAAAGAATCTCCGAGGATCGGCATTCCTGCTTCAGCAAGATGGACTCTGATTTGATGCGTCCGACCCGTGCGGGGTTGCGCCTGCACAAGGAGTGCATCGTCGAACTCGTCCAGAAGAACGAAATCCGTGTGCGCGAAATCGCCGCCCGAACGGACGGCGGTGAAGCGCGCCCTTTTTCCCGGCCCCGGAGCTTTTCCGAGATGGTTCTTCACGGTCCAGTGGGCGGGGACATGCACGAAGCCGCCCCCAGCCGCGAATCGCGGGCGTATCGTCAACGCGTAATACGTCTTCACCGCCGTATGTTTCGAAAACGCCTCGGCCAGCCCCGCATTGGCCGCGACTTGCTTTGTGAAGCAGACCACCCCGGACGTATCGCGATCGAGACGGTGATGGAGGCCGACGTAAGGTGGCGCGGCGCCCGCGTCGCGTTTCGCGAGAAACTGTTTTACGGCGGCGAAAAGATTATTCCTGGACTCGTCGAGGGTCGGCTGTGTGGGAAGCCCCGCCGGTTTATTGATCGCGATCAGAAATTCGTCTTCATAGAGGACCCGATCCGGAGTGACCGAGAAGGACACATCGTTTCCAGGACCGTCACGATCAACCTTGTCGAGGTCGACGAAGACCTCCAGGCGCGCTCCCGGTAAAATCGCCTTGGAGGCGATTCGCACCCTTTTTCCATTCAGGTAAACGGCTCCGGCGACGATCAGCTTGCGGGTCTTCCCCTTCGAAAGGGGACGGGACAGGGCTTCCGGGAGCCACTCCGCCAGAATATGGTCGAGACGTTTTCCGCGATCTTTTTCAGTGACCTTGAGTGCGAGCTTTTTGAGCGCCATCGGTGTTCTCTACTATGCTACACTCGGCTCATGGCTCAAGATCCAAAAAGACCAGCCCCCCAAAAAAACGAGGTCGAACTCGAAGACCCGACCGATCCAGGGATAGAATTGCCGCTCGACGCAAATCCAAAACTGGGAGGGCCACTGGAAGCCCTTATGAAAGACCCCGCGATCACGGAAATCATGATCAACGACGTCCGGAACGTCATGGTGGAGCGCGACGGGAAGATCTCCATTTCCGGGTTCACCTATTCTTCGACCAAAGACTTGAACGATCTCGTTCGAAAACTCCTGCAAACCAACGGAAAGGCGCTTTCTCCGGACAGTCCTTACGTCGATATCGCACTTCCTGACGGCTCGCGGGTGAACATTGTTGGCCCGCCACTCACGACCGGAGGTCCCTGCCTTACCATTCGCAAATTTCCGGCACGACGACTTTCGATCGAAGATCTGATCAACAACAACTCCCTTGACCGCCGGGTCGCCGTTTTCCTGAACGCCTGTGTCGCCGGAAGAATGAACATTCTGATCTCCGGCGGGACTGGAAGCGGAAAGTCGACCCTTCTGAACGCCCTGGCGGCGTTCATTCCGAAATCCGAACGCATTATCACAATCGAAGACATTCCCGAGCTCTGCCTTTCCCACGCGAACAGTGTCCGTCTCCAGACGAAACCGCAGTCTCCGGGAAGTCCTCCGATCACCGCTCGAGACCTGGTCGCCAACGCTCTTCGAATGAGACCGGATCGAATCATCGTTGGCGAGTGCCGACGGGGCGAAGCCTTCGATATGCTCCAGGCCATGAACACGGGGCACGCGGGTTCAATGACGACGATTCACGCCAATTCACCGAGAGACGCCCTGAGCCGGCTTGAAACCCTTTGCATGCTGTCGGACGTTGAGCTCCCACTGATTGCCGTGCGCAAGCAGATCGCAAACGCCCTGGATCTCGTCCTACAAGTAAAGCGATTCCGGACGGGGGACCGTCATGTGGTTGCGATTTCCGAAGTCACGGGCATTGAAGGCGACACCATCACTCTTCAGGATGTCTTTAGATATGAGTTAGCAGCTAAAGCCGGCAATTCAGAGGCGGATCGGGGGACGTTCCGGTGCACAGGACTGGTGCCGACATTTATAGACCGCCTCAAAGACCACGGAGTTGAGCTTCCTCAGAACTTCTTCGCTTAGTGGCGTAACCCGTTGAATTTGCGAAGTTTTTTAGTTAACAACAAACGTTGTGGTGATTGACTATTCTTGACCGTTTTGGTACAGGTATTCCTGATTTCGCCCCGCGTTATTGCCGCGGGAAAAAGACAGGAGTCTCTTGTGAACCCAAATCGCGTCTCCAGTGCCTTTCGTCTCTCATCCAGCGCGTTTGTCCTCTTCCTGGCAACGGCTTCTGCCGCCCCAGCTTGGTCGAGCTGGATCGAGGCTGAGCCCTGGGAATCCGTCCTAAATGGCCGGACGATCCGGCAGGTCGATCGCGTAGGAACCCAGATTTCGGATGCCCTGTTTGATGTCATTGAAGACATTCCCTTTTATAAAAAATCGAGTGAACTTTTCGGCGTCAACGTTTCCGCGCAGCGAAGGGTTTTCGACAACGCGGACATTCTGAATAGCTGGACTGTGGTCGACAAATTCAACTTGGCCGGCAATTTCCCGATTTTTACCGACGGCTTCGGAGATCTCTCAACGGGGGCCGTCGGCTTCTCTATCGGCGGGGGAATCGGCCTGGATTTCATCAATATTCGCCAGGTCACGGCCAAGGGTTACGGCACTTTCCCTTCCATCCAGAAACGACAAGAAGAAATCGAGAAAGAAGCCTGGTTCAAGGAATTCACGAAGATGCGCGCCGAATCCGCAGCCGAATCCGATCCGGCCGAACAGATCGAGCCCGTCTGGGTCGAGGAAAAGCAGGAAAACGGCAAGATCAGGAAATTCCTGAATTACACGTTAAAGGACCCGGAAGAGAACGCCAGGTATTCGAAGTTCTGGAACCTTGTCACGTTTCCTTTTCGCCTGCCTCTCAAGGCAACCGCGCTTCACCATCTTGAAAACGGTGAAATCATCTCGTACGTCGGCACAGGGTTGGTTGAGGTGGGGGCGAATGTCGGATGGAACCTCGACCCTACCGGGATCACCGGCCTCGCGCAGGCCGGGGTGTCTTACAGAACTTACATCAGCGGCACTTTCAGGATTTCTGTCCTCAAGGAAAACGAGCGCTTCGTGAAGGTCAAGCTGACCCGGATCGGAACACTCGGCCACGGGACCGCCATCGGCACGGACTACAAGCCGACCGTTCTCGATGGCATCGTTCTCGTTAAAAGCCTTCAAAGCAGCGCGAAGCTGATTCCCTTCAAATTGAACATTGATCAAAGCGCAAGCAAGTCGTTTGACGTTGGCTATCGTTACGACATCACCAACCTGAGAGGCAGAAGGGCCTATGAGCGGGCCGTCTTCGGGCTCATGGCACGCTCTGAGGAGCTTGCTTCGCATGAGGATGGTCCCGCCGTCACGGGGGTGGAACACGCCTTCAAACGCAGCATGAATTCCACCTTGCGCTCGACGAGCGCCAGAATGAAACTCGCGTTCATTTTCAGACACGACGCCGGCAATTCGGTGGTCCACGCCGACGCGCACGTCACGTTCCCCGACGGGTCCCATCATGTTTTCACTTCAGTCGCCGCGAATGGAAGCTCCTGGCGTACGCTCTGGGGCGTTCACGAGAGCATTCAGCATAATTTCACCGTCAGCATGGATGTGGATCACTATGTCAAAGCGGCCCGAGACGATTCCTTCAACCTCATGATCGAAGGAAGCATCAACGACAGCAACGCAAGCGAGCGTGAGCTGCTCCGCTATATTCTCGAAGTTGAGGATTCGGTCGGCAAAGCGAACATTTTCAGGCGCCCGGACACATTCCCCGAGGAGTTTCGGAATACTCCCGGTAAGTGCAGCTTTTACTTCCAGCTCGGGATCAACAACTCCCAAATTCACAAATTCATCGATACCCCGGCTTCCGAGATGTGGACGGCCCTCGAAAAAGCGTTCGACATGGAAACGGGCGCCTGGTCGACAAAAACGAACAGATTCCGATACGCGGCCAAATGGTCGGGGATCACGCTTTTGAACGGGCTCCTCTACACGGCGGGGTACGGACTTCCGGCCGGATCGAAGCTGATCGCCGCCAAGCGCATCCATCGCCGCTGGACCGACTTAAAGAAGATCGAAGATCCCGTCAAAAGGGCGGAGACCCTTGGCAAGATGTTCCTTGAAAAAAGCTTCGGTTATGAGCTGATCCGACTTATTCGCGCGGCACTTTCCGGCGAAACAGTTTCTTATTACGCCACGGGAAACAATTCCCTTTTCGGTCGAGTTGTCGATCAGGGGGGGACAACTCTCGACTTCGACAACATCGCGACTCGGGCACAACGCAGGATCGAATTTGATCAAGAAGGGCGTCGCATTCAGGATTCGGACAAGATGGCCGTCGTTCACGACCTGGATATAGAGGTATTGAGCGACGACAAGCTTCGGCTCAGTTTTTCTCTCAGCAAGACTCCGTTGCAACTCTTCGTCCAATTGAGGGTCGATAATTGGTGGCGCATTTTCCACGGCGGCGAACAGTCGGCGCTGCTGATCGACAACAAGGGCGAGTACAAAGAAGGCGTTAACACGATCATTCTTGATCCGACCGATACCGGAAGCCCATGGTATCCGCTTGCCCGGATACTCGAAAGAGACAACGTCTACGTCGCGAGCATGGCTTTGACGAACGACGGTTCTCACTGGGGCTCGGTCAGCACAAAGAGATTCCGCTTCCTCTATTTACCGGAAGACCCCGGAGAGGATGAATAAACCGAAGCGCGCGGTTCGGGCTACAAACCGAGTAATTTTCTCGCGACGGCCGGAGCCGCGACTGGCCGATCGAGTTCCGCGGCGATTCGTGCGATGCGCGCGACAAGCTGCGCGTTCGATTTCGCAACCTCACCCTTGCGATAAAAGATGTTGTCCTCAAAACCGACCCTCACATGCCCGCCAAGAACGATGGCCTGAACCGCGAGGGGAAGCTGATATCGTCCGACTCCCGCCACCCCCCAATGAATCGCGCCACCCGCCGGCGCCGCGGATTGCAACATGGCGACCAAATGCGAGAGGTTTCTCGGATCACCCGACATTCCGCCTGGCACTCCGAGCACAAACTGGAGGTGAAGGGGCTCGCGCAAAACACCCTGCTTCGCAAGGCGGAAGGCGCTCTCAAGCATTCCGGCCTCGTAAATTTCCAGCTCGGGCATGACCTTGTATTCGTGCATCTTTGCGGCGAGCGCGACGATATCTCGCGGATGATTATAGAAAACATCCTCCCCGAAGTTCATCGTTCCCAGGTTGAGCGACGCCATCTCAGGCTTAAGCCCGAGCGGCCTGGCCCGGTTCTCGATAGACTCGCCCACCGCGCCCCCCGTCGAGATCTGAATAATGGCTTCGGGTACCCGCTTTCGAATTTCCGCGATTGACTCCGCGAAGCGCTCGACCCGCTGACTGGGCCGGCCATCGTCCTCGCGAACATGCAGGTGAATGACGGACGCGCCTGCCTGAACCGCCTCTTCGGCGGCGGCGGCCTGTTCTGAAGGCGTGACCGGCAGATTGGGTTGCCGCTCCCGGGTGATCTCGGCACCGGTCAACGCGCAGGTGATGATCAGGGGATTTTCCATGGTGATTACCTTCTTATTATTCGGAGTCATGTTCGTTGGCGTGGTTCAGTACGCGATGAAGGCGGTTCAGAACTTCCCAACGGAGCTGGTCCTCTGATGAGGACATCGCCCATTTGTAATGGAACTGCTCATCCAGCTTGTTTCTAAGTTCGAGCCCGAAGTCGACCTTCTTTTCCGCCATCCGCACCACCCATTTCGAGTACCACGCGGCGAGCTTTTCCTTCTCGTCCATCTTTGCGTTGACCACCTTCAAGGCCTCGTCTCCCAGTACTCTTTTCAGGGTAAAGATGGACGCGCCCGCGAACTGAGCGGCATACTTCTCGAGAAGATCACCCGACTTTGGCGAAGGCTGGGCCGCTCCACGCTTGTCGAACACCAGCTCGGAAACCCCGTTTGAATCTGCGGTGGGCGTGACCGGGACAGCGAGCGGTTTCGCGGCGTTGGCGTCAAAAACAGTCGGTGCCGGCAACTCTGCTTCGAGAATCACAAGCTCTTCCGAAAAGACCTTCAACGCCCGTGCTGTCGCTCCCGGGTTTGCGGTCTCGATTTTGCGGTAAATCGACGAATGGGTGAAGCCGTTGTACAGCCCCTCGAATGACGCTCCTTGATTGAGCGAGTCCACAAGACTGCCAAATTCCGTGCGATTGCTCGGCTCGCGCATGTAAACGACCCTGAGTATCTCACGGAGCAGCTCGGCGTTGGCTTTCGTCCTTTGCGCGAGGGGAGATGAAAATTCCGCTCCGCTCGGCTCGGGTTTGGGTTCGGATTTGGAGCTCGGCGAACCCGCGGCTCCGAACAGAATCTCCCTTGCCCCCGTCAGCTGTTTCTGAAAACCCGTCCACGACAGCTCGCAGCCGGTGAGGCTGATCAGGGTCGCCGCGGCCACGAACATCCGAAAAACGACGCGATTGTTCCTGTTAAAAATTAAAACTGAATTTTCCGCCATAACTCGTCATCCCCGCAAGATTGTAATCTACTTCAACCGTTAATCTTAAGAGCATCATTTTGAAAGGCAGTCCCGCGAACACGTGAGGATTCATCGAGGACTGGCTTCCGGAAACTGTCAGCGGCAAACCCGGAACCCCGACCGGAATAGCGAGATCGCCGGACCAGATCTTGAGCCCAGCTCCCACATAAGGGTCAATCACGTAAAGATTTTTGGAAGCGACCGCGTCTATCGAAAACGTATTGGTCGACATGAACCACAGCTTGCTCTTACTGTAGGAGAATCGCGCCGCGACCGCCGGTTTGACGTTTCCCCCGTCGATGAATGCCCACTTCAAATCGAACCCGAACACGTTGAAGAGATCTTCCTGCCCGAGAAGCATCTTCGAGGTCGCGTAGGAAAATCCGAGATCGAAGCCCCCGGGGAACCCCTTGTGCAGGCTCAGCTTGGGAACCGGAATCACTGTCGGCAGGGTCGATTCCGCTTTTCCCGTCGAGAGCGCGAGCGCGCTTGCGAACTCTTTTGGAACGGCCACGGCGGTAAAATCCACGCCGGCATCCAGCCCGATCGCGAGCCCCATCGGTGTCGCCGGCATGTATGCACGATGATCAGCACCCAACGCGACTGTTCTAATAAGCGCCGTCGTAAGGTCGTTATTCAGCCCGCTCAGGTCAACCGGGAGCTGCTGCTCGATCGCCCAAACCGGCCTGGAAACAACCACTGACAGGACCATCGAAAGAAGAAAAACACGGAACAAAACCAACCTTGTGCTCATAAACTCACCCTTTCTTAAATGCCACTCCAAGCGCCCCCGGAGCCCGCGATTTTCCAACGGCTCCAGCCAGAACCAATACCGTGGCGATGTACGGCAAAATCTGAATGAACTGAACCGGAACCGGTTCGGTTCCCCAAAGAACCACTCCCTGCAAGCGAATCTGCAGCGCATCCGCGAAACCGAAGAGCAAACAGGCGACAGCGGTGGCACCCGGACGCCACTTTCCGAATATCAGCGCCGCAAGTGCCATGAAACCGCGACCTGCCGTCATGTTGCGCGAAAAAGAGGACGCCAGAAATATCGAGAGCGAGGCCCCGCCCATTCCGGCGAGCACGCCGCTGGCCAGCACGGCACACCAGCGAACGTGCTTCACGCTGATACCAGCCGATTGCAGCGCCTCGGGCTTCTCTCCGGCGAACCTGAGCCAGACTCCGGTCGGGGTATAAGTCACCCAAGCCCAACAGACGATTACCAGAATCCAGGCGATCCAAATCGGGGCGGATTGAAAACGATCATCGAGCGGGAGACTTGGAGTAGAACCCGTCGATTCGAAAAATATTTTGGAGAGGAATGGCGTTATGCCCGCGGCGAGCATGTTGATCGCGGTTCCCGCGACAATTTGATCAGCTCGCAACTGGATGACAAAAAGACCGTAGCACGCGGCAAGAAGCAGGCCCGCGCCCATTCCGGCCGCCGCGCCAAGCCAAGATGAATGAGTGGCAAACGCGACCGTGGCAGCGGCGAAACCGCCCACCAACATCATTCCTTCGAGCGCGATGTTAACGACTCCCGAGCGCTCGCTCATCAGCCCCCCCAACGAGGCGAAAAGCAACGGGGTCGAAACACGGAGGGTTGAACCGACCATCTGAACCAGTAGCGCCAGAAATCCAGTGCCGCTCATGCGCGCCTCCCGGCGGGACGATTCCTGTTGAACCAATCCCAGAGGCCGACCGCCGAGACCGACAGAATGATGAGCGCCTGCAGAATAAGGGACAGATCTCGGGTGACATTCTCGGTTTCGAGATCGAGATCAGATGTACCCTTATGAAGCGCTCCGAACAGCAGCGCGGCCGCGACAACTCCTGCCGGACGGTTTTTGCCGAGAAGTGCGACGGCGATCCCGATAAATCCGTATTCGGGTGAAAACCCGAGGCGAAAGCGGCCGGCGTTCCCCAGAACTTCTCCGACACCCACGAGGCCGGCGAGACCCCCGGCGAGAAACATGGCGGTGATCTTCATTTTGCCGGCATCAATTCCCGCCGTACGCGCGGCGCCCTCGCCCTGACCAACGGCCCTGAGTTGAAACCCGAGAACCGTTCGCCATAAGAACACCGAAACCAGAATCGCCGCGACAAGCGCCAGGACGAACGCCGAGCTAAGCGGAGCATCCCCGAAGCTCTGAAAATGATGGATAAGGTAGCCGGCTCCGACCGCCCTCGTTTCCGGGTTCTGTGACTCCGGATTCTTCAAAATGTACAAGGTGACCCAGCTCGCGATTCCGGCCGCGATGAAATTGAGCATGATCGTGTTGATGACTTCGTGACTTCCTCGCTTCGCATGAAGCCATCCAGGAACAAAGCCCCAAAAGCCGCCGACGAGAAATGCCGCAAGAACAGCCAGAACGGGCGCAAGCGGCCACGGAATATCCGGGAAGACACAACCCACGGCAGCGGCGGCCAGAGCGCCGAGCGTGAGCTGCCCTTCGGCTCCGATGTTGAATAGGCCGGCCTGAAACGGGATCGCCACGGCAAGGCCGGTCAGGATCAGCGGCGTTGCATAAAAAAGCGTCATGCCGATGTCGTAGCGGGAACCGACTGCGCTATTGACCAGGATTTTCAGAACGTGCCAGGGATTCTCCCCCGCGAACTTCGTGATCAGAAGACCAATCGCGAGACCGATCAAAACCGCGAGAAGAGGCTGAAGCGATCTGAAGATTCTGGATCTCAAGACCGTCATGCGTGCGCCCCCCCCATTGAGAGGCCAAGGACCTGCTCCGAAACCTCGCCGCGATTAAACTGCGCCACGATTCGTCCCGCGTACATGACAAGAATCCGGTCAGCAAGCGCGAGGATTTCATCGAGCTCCGAAGAAACGAGAAGAACGCCGGCCCCTTTCTCCCTCGCGTCCAGAATTCTGCGATGAATGAACTCAATCGCGCCGACATCGACTCCGCGGGTCGGCTGCGCGGCTATGAGGAGCTTCGGCTCACACTCGAATTCACGCGCTATGATCAGCTTCTGCTGATTGCCGCCCGATAAGGCTTCAACTTCAAGGTCGATCGCCCTCGGCCGGACATCGTAAACCTCGATCGCGCGCAACGCGGCTTCCCGCAAATTTTTGCGCAGAATGAACCCATTGCGGCTGAAAACGCTTCTCTTCTGAAGGCCGAGTAGAAAATTTTCTTCAATCGAGCGCTCCAGCAGAAGCCCTTCGCGTTGCCGATCTTCTGGAATCACGCCGACTCCGAGAAGTTTGATTTCCTCCGCCCTGAGACGCGTCTGCTCATTCATGGTAACTCGTCCGAGGCATCGCACCGAGCCGGTCGCATGAGCCACGGAAGCTGAATTGCGCTTCGAAAAATCCCGCGGATGCAAGAGGACCTGAAGCAATTCGGACTGGCCGTTGCCCTCGACCCCCGCGATACCGACCACCTCGCCGCCCCTGACGGAAAAGCTGATCTTCTCAAGCGGATGAACACGCCTTGCACGACCCGGCGCGGTAGTCAGGTGCAGATCGGAGATTTCAAGAACCGGGTCTCGCGGAACCGGCTTCGAGGGCGGCTCGATTTTCAGGTTCACCTTTCGGCCAACCATCAGGCTCGCGAGCTCTTCGACTTTCGTGTCCGCGACCGCTCGTCTTCCGACGACCTTTCCGGCGCGAAACACCGTGACTTCGTCGGCGAGCGACATGACCTCTTTGAGTTTGTGCGTGATGATCAGAATCGTTTTGCCGTCTTTCGTGAGCTTCTTCAGATTACTGAACAGCTCCTCGATCTCCTGCGGAGTCAGAACGGCCGTGGGCTCATCAAGAATGAGAATCGAGGCCTCCTGATAAAGAAGCTTCAGGATTTCCACCCGTTGTTGCACGCCCACCGGAAGCGTCTCAACCGGCAGATCCCAATCTATTTTGCGCAACCCGTATTGATCCGCGAGCCCGTCCAGCCGCGCCTTCGCGCTTTTCCGGTCGACGGGTCGCGCGAGGCTTTCGAACGCCTTCAGCAGCGGAGCCGAAGAGTTTCCAAGCTCAACCCCGAGGAGGATATTCTCGAGCGCCGAATAGGGTCCCGCGAGCATGAAATGCTGATGAACCATTCCGATTCCGGCTGAAATGGCCTGCGCGGGCGTTGACCACATCTTCCTTTCTCCGCGGATCAGAATCTCACCCGCGTCCGGCCGGTGAAGCCCGTAGAGAATTTTCATCGCGGTGGATTTTCCCGCGCCATTCTCGCCGATGATCGCGTGAATGGACCCGGCCCTGACCTGAAGATCAATCTCCTGGTTGGCGGGGACCCCGTTAAAGAACTTCGAAATACCCCTAAGCTCGACTGCCGAAACTGCCGTCTGAGCTGCCATCATTTTTTCTTCTGATAGTAATCCGGAACCTTGATCTTGCCGGAAACGATCTCAGCTTTGAGCTTTTCGGCGCGCGCACGCACCTCGCCGGGAAGAACCGCTTGGTTATGCTCATCGACGGAATAGTCGACGCCCTGGTCCGCCAGTCCGAAGCGCTTCACGCCGCCCTTAAAGCCGCCCTTCAGATCGTCGCTGCAGGCGTCGAAAACAGCCTTGTCGATGCGCTTCAACATGCTGGTCAGAATGTAGCCTGGTTTGATCCAGTTCTGATTTGAATCGACGCCGATCGCGAATTTCTTTTGTTCTTCGGCCGCGTCAAAAAGGCCGCTGTTAGACGCCCCGGCCGCCGCGAACACGATGTCGGCGCCTTGTCCGTACTGTGAAACGGCGAGTTCCTTCGCTTTCGCCGGGTTATTCCAGGCATCGCTCGTGACCCCGACGAAATTCGAGATGAGCTTGGCCTTCGGGTTTACGTGCCTGGCGCCGGCCCCATAACCCAGTTCGAAGCGTCGGATCAGCGGGATGTCCATTCCGCCGATAAATCCGATTTTCCCCGACTTCGTCATCATGCCGGCGATCGCGCCAACAAGAAACGAGCCTTCGTGCTCCTGAAAAATCAGTGACTGTACGTTCGGCGCCTCCACGACAGCGTCGACGATGACGAAATGCTTGTTCGAAAACTTGGCCGAGACCTTCTTCACGGCGTCAGCTTGCGAAACCCCCACCGCGATGATCAAATCGAAATCCCTTTGCGCGAAGGAGCGCAACAGGGACTCAAACGCATTGTCATCCGTCGCCTCCACGATCTTCAACGAGAGGCCCTTCAATTCATCCTTCGCCTTGGTTGCGCCACGAACGGCCGCGGAGTTGAAGGACTTATCGTCCCGACCTCCTTTATCCAGGACCAGGGCGACCTTAAAATCGCCGCCAAAAGCACAGGGCACAAGAAGTGCGGCCAGGAGAAGCCAGCAGGAGACGTAAGTTTTGATGGTCATTACACATTTTTATCGTAAAACCCAGACACCCTCAATCAGCAGTTTTTGCCGACTCGCTGCTATTTTGTTGACAATTCTTGCCGCACAGCGTTATACCCATACGGCCCCAGACCCCCTTAGGGTCGAAGGCGAAGGGATCCGATTTTTCATGGAAATGGTGTTCTTTATACCACCACAGCAGCGCCGCCTCGCGATGTTGGCCGCCCAAACGGACACAGCTTCGGCGTTAATTTATGGCGCAAGCGGGACGGGTAAGGGCGCTATCGCAAAATGGATTCACTCAAGCGGACCTCGCGCCGCGCGTCCTTTTCGTGAAGCCTCGAAAGATATGAGCTTCGCCGAGCAGCTTTCGCTGGCCCACGGCGGAACACTCGCCGTTCATGAAATCGGGGAGCTTTCGTTGACTGAACAACTCGCGATTCTCGATTATCTGAAAACAAAGTCCGTCGCGCTACCCGGACCGTCAGGAATGCGAATGCTCGTCAACGCGAGAATTATCGCGACCACGAGCCAGGCCCTCGAAGGTCGCGCACAGAGCGGCTTCTTCAACGCCGAATTGCTCGAGAAGCTGAACGTGTTCAGGATCGAGATGCCACCCCTGACAAGCCGAGTCGACGAATTCGAGGACATTGTTCTTGGCATCACGGGTGAAATCACGCGCGACTTTCACAAGGAACATCTTCGGGACCTCTCGCCGGATGCCTGGAAACTTCTTCGGGATTATGACTGGCCAGGAAACATCCGGGAGCTTCGAAACGTCCTGCGCCTGGCGATCGTTTCTGCGGCCGGTGATCAGATCGAGGCCTCCGATCTGCCCGATTTCGGACATGACCGCCTGGACTTCCGATCCACACGCGAACAGTTTGAGAAAATCTACATCGTCGAGCTACTCAGGACTTTCGGATGGAAAGTCGATCGGACATGCCAAATGGCCCGGATGGATAAGACCGTGCTGCTCGAGAAAATGAAGAAGTACGGAATCGGTCCCGGCCCAGCTAGCGATCAAAGCCCGGCGCCGCCAGTTTAAATCCGCGTTCAATAGCTGTGGGCAGGTCAGCCTTGGGAATCAAATAGCCATTCACCGTCCCTGCGGGCGCGCCGCACATTTCCATGTGCATCTTTCCGTCAGAGCCTTTGCGGGACTGCTGCACATTTACTTTCGCTTTCGTCAGCTCACGCGCGCCCTGTTCCAGTGATTCCCCGGAATCGCCAGAACACTTTTTCGCGCCATCATCCCGGACCACCCAGACAAACTCCTGATTGGGGGCGGGCTGCGATTTAGATTTCGCGGACCCGAAGGAATGGGCATCCTGAGTGGACAAAAATGAAACAAAGAAAAATAGCAGAGTTACTGTACGCATTGCTGCGCTATCATAGGCGAGGCACCCCGAGGAGGCAAGCTCATGAAGAATCTTAAAGAAAACTGGGTTTGCGAACACGACCAGACCTTGCTCAAAGTCCCGATTCTGGAATTCGTAAAGCGCGTTTTCCGGGATCGCCGCGACAACACCCGTCACGATTTTTATCTTCTTCGTTCGAGGGATTGGGTGAATATCATTCCCGTTACAAAACACGGAACGGTGGTCATGGTTCGCCAATTCCGGGTCGGCATCGACGATGTGACGCTTGAGTTTCCCGGCGGGGTCGCCGACAGCGGCGATAAGGATCTTTGCGCCGCGGCTACTCGCGAGCTTTCTGAAGAAACGGGTTACGTTCCGATGCCCGGCGCGACCTGCATTCCGCTCGGCTGGAGCCACCCGAATCCGGCGATCATGAATAACCGCGTTTTCTCGTTTCTGGTCGGTCCCGTACGCAAGGATCGCAACCAGGAGCTGGACCCGACGGAGCAGATCGATATCGTCGAAATCCCGATACCGGAACTCCCCGAACGCATCAGAAGAGGGGAAATCACGCATGCGTTGATGTTGGACGCGCTTTTGTCCCTGGCGCTTCGTTCTTCCGCGGCGTCAGCGGGGCTTATTAGCGAGCTCCAGGCCTTCGTCACGGCTCAAGCTCCGCTGCAGGAGCAGCCGAAATCGTGAATCGTATCTGCCGTTCGAGTGCACCTTGCAGCATTTGGCGCAAGCAAGGACCCCGAGCTTCTTTCTCGCGGGAAACTCTTTGCCGCAAACCGCGCAACAATAAAGATACCGAAACGGCCGCGGTCTCGGGGCGGGATTGTAGCGGCTGACCCCCAACTCGCGCATTTTGGCCATAAACGCGGCGGTGTGCCCAAACGGCTGCCTTCTCACCCAAAGCCAGTAATGAATCATCTCATGAGCCATCGTGTCGAGAATCAACGCATTCGCATTCGGCTCGTCGCGCAAATACGAGGCGATCTCGATAATCGATGGCACGGCTCGAAGGAATTTCCGGCTCCCCGGAATAAAGCGTCCCGCGCACGAGCGAAGCCTTCCGTTCCATTGAAGCTGCGGGACCTCCAGGAAACCGTCGAAGTGCGCCAGATTGGCGCTTTCGAAGAACCACAGAAGCTCGGCGGGATTGCCGGGATTGCTCCCAAAATTGCTCCGATGCTGCTCCGGGGCGATGTCCATCACGAGGACAATGCGACAGATCAGCTTGGCTGTCAATCCGACGACCCGGCCCGGAACGGCGCCGGACATGACCGGGCGGCCACTCTGTGATAGAAGTCTTCAGCATGGAAAGGGAAACATGGCAGAACAGAGCCGCCGACGCCCTTGAGTGGAAGCGATTCCTGTCCTTTGCCGAAGACGAAGCTCGGTCTCTGCCCGGAAAGCTGCTCGTTCGCGGGCTTGGCTTTCCCGAAAACTGGGCACCCGATCCGAACACCGCGAATCTCCGCCAACACGAAACCCAGGAAGCCGCGGCCGTTCTGAACAAGGATGCCCTTTGGGGCCCCCTTGCGGATTTGGCCGACCCGCACGAGTTACTTACGAATCTTGAAAGGGGAGCCGTTCTCGATGTCACCGAACTCGCGTTTTTGCGCCGATGGCTTTACGCTCTCGATTCCTGGTCACAAGTTCCCCGCGATGAAATCCCGGGGGATCTCTTCAAGAAAGCGCTCCATAACCTTCCAGACCCTTTCGAGCAGCTGCGTATCATCGAGAAAATCCTCACGCCAGACGGGGAGCTTTCCGAGAGAGCCTCTCCGAAACTTGCCGCTCTCCATTCCGAAATTCGCGCCCTCAAGCGGGAGATAGACACGACTCTTGATCATCTCGTGCGTAATTTCGGGCAAAAGGGGGTGCTCCAGGATAACTACACGGATGTTCGGGACGGTCGCTACGTTATTCCGGTCAAAATCTCGGCTCAAAGTGAAGTCGAGGGAATTATCTATGAGGCCTCGGTAAGCCGGCAGACTGTTTTCGTTGAACCAAAAGAAATATCACCGCTCAACAATCGCCTTCGCCAAAGGCAAAACGATTTGATTCAGGAAATCTTCGCGATTCTCGACGCAACTTCGAAACTGCTTCACCCTTTTTGCGCTGAGATTCGACTGTCCGTCTCGATTGTATCGCATTGGGATGCGGTTCAGGCGCGAGCGCGGGCGGGTCTCCATTATTCCGGCAAACCCGTTCATGTAACCGAGGAGCGATCGCTGCTTCTGCCGCAAACAGCTCATCCTCTGCTCTGGCGATCGATGTCCCCGGATTCAGTTATCAGAAACAATATTGATTTTGGGCCTCCATCGCAGGCGTTTTTGATCACGGGGCCGAATACCGGCGGAAAAACCGTTCTCCTGAAGACGATCGGACTGGCTGGACTTTGTGCGCGAACGGGATTCCCCTTTCCCGGAACCGATCACATTTCCATTCCGTTTTTCGATTCCTTTTTTGCCGACTTGGGAGATCCGCAATCCATCGAGGATCATCTTTCGAGCTTTTCCGGTCACATCCTGCGCTTCAAGGAGATTCTCGAACAAATGACTCCGCGGAGTCTGGTGCTCATTGATGAACTCAATACCGCGACCGACCCGGAAGAAGGCGCCGCGCTCGGACGTGCCTTTCTCGAAACCGTAATGTCCCGCGGCGCGGTCGTGATCACGACAACCCACGATCCACAGCTCAAGGCGATGGCCGTTTCTGATCCGCGCATTCTGAACGGCAGTATGGAATTCGATGAAGCCTCCCGAGCTCCCACCTTCGCGCTCGCGCTCGGTATGCCGGGGCGCTCCCGGGCGCTCGAGACCGCTGAACGCCTCGGCATGCCCGCCGACCTGCTCACCTTGGCAAGGTCTTATCTTTCCAGCGAACACAAGGAATTCGAACATCTGCTGAGCAAGCTCGAGAGCGACAGCCTCGAGGCGGCGCGGGCGAGAAAACAGGCCGGGGCGCTCCGGGAAGAGGCAGAGCGGCTCAAGAAAGAATGGACCGAACGAACAGAGGCCGCCGCAAACGACATGCTTGAACGAACCCGGCAGCGCTTGCGAAGAATCATAGATCAGGCGCAGGACGAAGCACGGATTTCGGTAAAAAAGCTCGCCGAACTGAGAACACGACAGGAGGCCGAGAGCGCCCGGACGCGGCTTGAGGAAAGTCTCTCGGACGCGGCCACGCGCATCGAGACAGCGTTGAGTGAAGAAGCACCCGAAATCGCCGATGCGCTCGCGAAACGGAAGGAACCCGAAACAGCCGCGACAGAAGAGTCGAGGCTCGCCGTTGGCGCGCCCGTTCGCGTTCCGAAGTGGAAAAGCACCGGAACGATCCTTGAGCTTTCCGGGAGCCGGGCCAAAGTCGCGATGGGCACGATTCAGATTTCGCTCTCGCTCCGTGAGATCGAGCCGTTACTCAAGTCCGAGCTGGCGCAACTGGAGTCCGCGAAACAAGTGCAGCAAAGGCGAGAGGCGCAACTTCACCTTCCTCCGGCACCCAGCTCGCAACTCGATCTTCGCGGACAGCGCCTGGACGAGGCCATGACCTCACTGGAGCAGTACCTGGATCAGGCGTTCAGAAGCGGCGCGCTCGTTGAAGTCACGATCGTCCATGGGCTCGGGACAGGCGCGCTCCGGGAGGGAGCACGCAAGCTTCTCCGCTCATTGCCTTACGTCAAAGAATTTCGTGATGGTGGTATCGGCCTCGGCGGGGCGGGCGCGACAATCGTCGAATTTGACCGCGGCTAGCTTAGAAATTAATTCCGTAAAGCAGCCTGACCGTACCGTCAGGGCCGCGGGTTTGGTCGGTCATGGAGCGACTTGAATCCAACACCGCGGTCAGATGATTCGAAATCGGCTTGCTGAGCGATGCGCTCACGGTGTTCGAGCTCGCGCCATAAGAAAGCCCGCTGCTGATATCGAGCCCGGGAATCCCACGAGCCACGGAGAGGCGATATCGCTCCGAAGACCGGTTGGCGATCTCGAATGAACCGTTTACGATCGAGGAGGCAACGGCGAGCTGGCCGCTTCCGTCCGGCAGATTGGTCCGGGCGGTCAGTTTGGCTTCGTCCCCGGTGACAAGGTCAACGGCTTCTCCGGTGCAAGCGATCACGAGCGCGCCGATAACGGCCTTCGGCAACGGCTTTGCGAGATTCTCGTCCCTCTTTGCTGCCGCGCGAACTGAGCCGATGCCTTTGTTCCGCTGAATTCGTTTGAATTCGCTCAGAAAGCCTTTGCCAAAATCATTCACCTGGCTGGAATGGTTCTGCTCGGCCTGCAGATCGGTCAGGCCATACTGCTGTCTCATCTCGTAGTCCCGCATCATGTCCCGATAGCTTTGCTTGATTTCAGGAACCCGGGCAGGATCAAGAATTTCATTCTGAAAATTGGCGGCATTGCTCGAGTCCCGATCCAGATCAGCAAGAAAGGAGGCGTTAGGATTCAGTGTAGAAATGGGGTTCTGCACCCAGCGTGGCTGGATTCCTTTCTGATTTTTCGACGTTGCTGCAAAGCCGATTGAGAACGGCAGAAGCAACGCGACGGTGATGATGATCAACCTGAGAAACATGTTCCCCGACCTCTTCCTGAAGTATAAAGGAGCAATGACCGTACCAGCCCGTCTGGTTGTTTTCTCTTTATATTTCAAACACTATACGAGGAGTGCCAAAATTTGCTGTCGAAGTTTTCGTCAGCTGTGAAGGTTATAGTGAGCTAAACTAGTTTAGTTGATTTTAATTAAAACCCAAACAGAATGAAGGTAAGCCAAAGAACGAAGCCCGAGATCACCGGAATCGAGAGGTTATCGTCGACATCGATGGGCATCAGTTCTGCCGTCCCGCCAGCCAAGCCGCCGACGATACTGATTGCGAGAATGGACGAATCAGGGAAGGACAGCATCTTCAAAAAAACAAAACTCACCAGGATACACGTGATTGTTCCCGCGCCGGTCCCAATCAGAGATTTCCCGCCAGGCAGACGAATGCTGCGATCACCATACAGAATACCGAAAAGAGAGGCGATCGGGTCACCGTACGCAAGATAAAGAATGCTCAGTACCGCGACCGGTTTTGGAAAGATCGCGATCGCAATCAGAGTCGACAGCAGGTACGGCGGAACTGCGCTGGGCCCGGAACACTCGTGTGCCCGCATAAACGGAGCCCATATTTTCAAAACTCGCCTGTTCAGAGCGGGGATCCGAAGACGTGCCGTTTCGACAATGAGTGAAATCGCAAGGAGAGAACCGATGATCGTCATGCCCGCCATGGAGGACATGCCAGACAACAGGTAGATAAACGCGATCAAGGACCCCATCGTCAGATGCCAAATCTTACGAACGATATGGAGTTCGCTCCTGAGATGCAGTCTGGGCAGAGCCCCCACTTCAATCAGCGATTGATCCAGCTCGGGGAATGCCACGCGCGATTTGTCTTGTGCGATCTGCTTCATAGTTATGATTTCCGTAATGGACTACTAAGCAACGGAGATGCCACAGCGACTTAGTTTGGGTGTCTATTGGGGTAAATAATTCATTCAAATTTCTTACAGATTACAAAGTCTTAGCGGGTTTATTTTTATTGCGTCGCGTTGGGGCCGTTTTTAATTCAGAGCTTTTCGGTTTTCTTGGGCAAACGTGTACGCAAACCCCTGCGACAGCGCGTAACTCGGTACGCGGTTATTTCGCGTCGCGCCATTTTAGGGCCGATTTTAATTGACAGTCCCGCCGGTCCGGCAAATCCTATTAATAGCGCGCAAGCATGTGCTTGCGTTGCCGCGCAGGATGCGCAGAACGGTCAGGACGGTCCATGGATGGAAGTGTCAAGAAGACTCTGCCCCCATTTGGCGACCCAAATGCGGGCTGGTTTCCGCTCTCCGATTCCCTCGTTTCGGATAAAGAGCGAACATCGCCGGATTCCCAGATTAATCCTTTCGACCTGATTACGACCCCGGCGTATCGCCACATCAAACAGGTTTGGGCGATCGGCGGCGGCAAGGGCGGAATTGGAAAAAGCCTGATCGCCTCCAGCCTCGCCATCAGCGCCTCACGTCTCGGAAACAAAGTCATCGCCGTCGATCTCGATTTAGGCGGCGCAAATCTTCACACAACGCTCGGCATGGATTTGCCCAAGCACACATTGAGTGACTTCTTTTCATGCCGGGTTAACTCCCTCGAGGGCTGCGTCATCCCGAGCGGAATAGCCAATCTCGAAATCATCAGCGGTGCACACGACGCCGTTGGTGTCGCGAATATTTCGGTGAGCCAGAAGGCAAGACTTCTGGAGGCCATGCTGGCGCTCAACGCCGACTATCTTATATTCGATCTCGGTGCCGGAACCACGTTCAATACCGTCGATTTCTTTCTATTTAGCGACATTGGCATTGTCACGCTCCTGCCGGAACCAACCTCGATCGAAAACGCATACCGCTTCATCAGAAGCGCCTATTACAGATTTTTGCGACAATCGCATCGGCTGAGCGAGGTCCGCCACCTCGTCGATATGGCGATGGACTCGAATAATCCGCTTGGGATCAGGTCTCCGTCAGACCTCTTCCGGGAGGTCAACAAGGCGAGCCCGGAATGCGGCATCAACCTTAAACTCGAAATCGGAAGATTTCGTCCGAAGCTGATCGTCAATCAGGCCCGCACCCAAACCGACATCGACATCGGCTATTCCGTTAAAACCGTCTGCAAAAAGTACTTCGGGATAGAAATGGACTACATCGGGTATCTTGACTACGACAGCGCCGTTTGGCAGTCGATCAGAAGAAAGCGCCCACTGATGCTCGAATTCCCGAACTCCCGACTTGTTTCCAGCCTTGAACGGGTTTCACATGAGCTGATTAAACATTACGGGCATCAAAGAAACGATGCACTTATGGGAATCAAATGAGCCTCGGGGAACAAAACAACTACTACGACGTTCTCGACCTTACGCCCGGCGCTTCCGAAAAGGAAATCAAGGACGCCTACCTTCGCGCGAAAACCACCTATAACAAGGACAGTGTGGCGCTTTACACGCTGGTCAGTCCCGAGGAACGGGAAGAAATTCTCGAACAAATCGAAGAAGCCTACGGCGTGCTCTCCAACAATGAACGACGAAAAGACTATGACCGCTGCCACGGACTTCTGGTTATGGACGACTCCCATCTGAACGAAGGCGTCGCCAATGACATCGTCTCAATTGATCGCGTTCCGCCGATGGAGGTTCTGACAAGCGAAGATATTTTGATTCCGCCGGCGACCGACTTCATCGAAAATTCAGCGTTCAGCGAAAGTTCCGGGCCAAGCACCCGCATGGAGCCCGTGTCCCGGGAAAGCACCGCCGCACACGAGCGCGCCCGGACCCCTCAGGATGTACAAAGCTCCCAGACGCCGGTGATTGAGCCGGTTTCAGCTGAAGAACTCGCGCGCGAAATTGAATGGCGCGGGAGCCTCCTCCGCAGGATTCGTGAGTCGCGCCGCATTTCGGTCGAAGAAATGTCGACCGCGACGAAGATATCCAAATCCTATCTCGTCGCGATCGAGGCGGAGAACTTCGCGAAGTTGCCGGCCGCCGTGTTTCTGCGAGGCTTCGTTACGCAAATCTCGAAAATCCTGCGACTTCCGCCGGAACGGGTCGCGCCGGCCTACCTTGCGCGCTATTATCTTTCACGTCCCGACCAACATTCCTGAATGAAGTGGTACTGGTATATCCCCATGAATTCGGAGCTTGCGAACGACCGGGCTGACCGCCTGATACCGCGGGCAATCGCGTCGGGAGAGGGCCGCCACGAACCCCCTGACGCGGCGGTTTCATGTTCACGAAGCCAGCTCCAGCGGCTTATCGAAGAAGGGGCGGTGACCGTTGATGGTAAAAGGATCGAGCCGAAGACGAAGCTTCGCGGCGGATCGCGGGTAATGATCGAATTTCCGGCCCCGAAGCCGCTTGAGCTCACACCCGAGAACCGTGCCTTGGAAATTCTTTTCGAGGACGAACAGATTCTCGTTCTGAACAAGCCCCCCGGCTTGACGGTTCACCCGTCGTCAACACAAGCGCAAGGCACACTTGTCCACGCCCTGCTTCACCACGTGAAAGATTTAAGCGGTATCGGCGGTGTCCTGAGGCCCGGGATCGTACATCGGATTGACAAGGACACGAGCGGAGCGCTGGTTATCACCAAGACGGACGTTGCCCACCGGCATATGGTTGAGGCGTTTTCCCGCCATTCCATTGAACGCGCTTACTGGGCGCTCTGCTATGCGGCCCCTCGACAGCTCGAGGGCACAATCGATACGCTCATCGGAAGGAATCCAAAGGACCGCAAGAAGATGTCGACGCAAGTGAAATCCGGGCGACGTGCCGTCACCCGTTACCGCTCGGTCGACGTTTACAAGGATCCCAAGGCCAATCCTTTTGCAAGCTGGATAGAAGCGCGGCTGGAAACCGGCCGCACCCATCAAGTCCGGGTTCATTTGACGGCGCTCGGGTGTTCATTGCTGGGAGATCCGACCTACGGGACACCCACGCAAAAGCAAACAAAATGGGTATCGCTTCCGCCTGAAGTCCGAAGAGCGGTGGAGGCATTACCCGGACAGGCGCTTCACGCGCGCGTTCTCGGATTCGATCATCCGATCACCGGCAAGCGCTTGCGCTTCGAGGCGGAGCCGCCCTCGGAGTTCAAGGCTCTCCTCGAAGCATTGGCTCCCTACGGAACCGCCGAGCTTCATTTATAAACACGCACCACGAAAAATCACAAAATCACGATCCCGGACCACTGTCTGGAACCATCCCGTTCGCGCCGGTGGCTATGAAACATATGCCCGAAATCACTCCGCGCGCAACGCGTGCATGCCCGTAAAAGGTCAACAGAACCAAACCCGAGAACCTTGAGCTCCTCGGCGTTTATCGCGGGCAGGTCCAAAATACATGGGGCGGGTACAGCGATTCGCGCAAATTCACTGAACTCGCGTTCGAATTCCTCCGCCAGGTCCTTTCCTACCTCGTAGCAGCAAGGTCCTATTGCCGGCCCAATCGCCGCAACCCAATTTTTCGGATCTTCCGTACCATTTTGAAGAGAGCTCGAGATTCGATTCCAAACCTGACGAAGTATTCGCGCCCGGGTGCCCCGCCACCCCGCGTGAACAGCGGCTACAGCAGCGCCGTCCTTTCTGGCCAGGAGAATGGGAACACAGTCCGCTGTATAAACGCCCGTTGCGAGCAGTGTGGCGCGGGTAAAAACCGCATCCGCATCGCCTAAAGTTTCTCCGGGAACCGTCGCCTCGACAGAGTGGGTTCCATGAACCTGGCGCAAACGCGCCAGAGATCCGTGGAATGGTTTCATTTCTTCAGGAAAAGGATTTTCGCGGGTCCCGAATCCATGAACGATGTTGGGGACGGGCCCGAGAACGCCACTCAACATGGTTCAAATCACGATTCCGGTTTTTCGCCCGACTCTGAGTCCGTATCCGTCTTGGATTCTTTTGAGTCTGATTTCGGTTTCCCTCGCGAATCAACCGCGGCCGTCAAAGCAAGAACATCGGATACAGACGGCTCGTCTTTCGTGCCGGCAGTACTGTCGGCTTCCTTGACGACTTCCTTTTGCAGGCGCTTGATCGTGTCATCGGCCCGGCGAAGCCGATCCGCGATGCACGAGATGATTGTCTTCAAATAGTCGGGAACAGTCGCATAAATCTTATCGAGGGACTCAAACTTGATCTCCAACGCTTCCACCTCGGTCAGCGCCACTCCCGCCGCGCTCCTCGGCAGGCGATCAAAGAACGATAACTCGCCTATGACTTCATTCGAGTAAACCCGCGCAATCTCGACGAACGCGGCGCCTTTCATTTTGCGAACCGAAACCGTTCCCTTCTTTATCAGAAACATGCAACTGGATGGTTCGCCTTCGCGAAAGAGGAACTGCCCAGGCCTGAAATATACTTGTGTAGGAATACCAGTCATGCTGCTGATGGTGCCAGCTTTGGGACGAAGATTCCAGGCTAATCCTCGGTGCCGGGCAGACCGGATGCGATGTGGTCCTGGTTCTCCATTTCCCGCTCTCCTCCTTGCAGCCCGGAAGAATGATCGTCACCGCTCATTTCATCGCCCTCGCGACCTTCCTCGGCCATATCGAAATGGAAGTTCGTCAGCATTTCATTCGGATCCTCCAAATCCGGATCCTCGTTCGGGAGATTTCCGTGGCTGTGAAGGATCTCGTCGCCCCTCAATTCGCCGGTTTCCGACATGTCGAGCTGTTGCTCGATCGAACCCGGGCTTCCTTCAAGAGGCTCGGGATCGCCCGGGTTAAGCCGTTCTGGAATATCCCTTCTTTTACTGGAAGCCATAGCCACCTCGTTACCAGCCAAGGCTGCAAATCCAACGCCCTCAAGATCTTTCGATCCGGATTTCGATGAAGGCCGCCTTGCCGTCACCCTCCTGTTTCTCGTCCGGGCAGCCTGGTGCCGGTATCTTAAGTGCCGAGTAGGTCACGACCAAGCCCTGTTCCAGTCGGTCGCCTTTCACGAATCGCAGATTGCGCAACTCCCCCGTGCAATCTGGAAGGCGATCGAGCCCGGACAAGTTCATTCTCCCTTCCTTCAGATCAACCGACGAAACATCGGGCATAATGGTGAAACAGAGCTTCGCTGAATCGAGGCCCTCGAGCCGCGCGCAACCCTCAAAGTCGCGATAATCGGCGAGATAGGGACCGGTCGGAGCCGGGGCAGTGGGGGGGCTCTCCTGCCACGAGACATTGCTCGAATATTCAAGAATGCCTACCTGCTCGGCATGATCCGCGGTTTTGACCGTCACTTTACCCATTAAGGGTTCTTCGAAAAGTGTTCGCGAAATCCGCACGGGATATACGGCATTCGCGGAAGAGTTCTGCTCATCCGGGCCGCTCGAAAAGAGCGTATCGTCCGAATACGCCAAACCAGCGCCAATAACGACCGTCATTTGAATCACCCCAAAAGCGAGCCACGTCTTGTACAAGTACTTCTCGATCACCGTTTTGCCTCCCGCGACAATCATTTAAAAATGACTTTGACGAAGCAAAAGCCATTCCGATTTTGTATAAACGGCGGACCTGCCGTAAGCTGAAAGGAACTTTCTTTCAAACGCCCTTTCAGGAGGATTACGTGAGCACAAGCAGCAACTCAATTTCCGTTCAAGCCGAGCGCCCCGTTCCCTTCATGGACCAGGTACGAAGCTTCACTCGTCCCTTTTGGGTGGCGAACATCATGGAGATGCTCGAGCGATTGGCCTATTACGGCGTCCG
>DATDSK010000312.1:0-3017 GCA_035291325.1 Bdellovibrionota bacterium
CTGCCTTGACAACTTCTATTCGGGCCATCGCTGGGCGATACCGAAAGAAGCGGTACTTGTGGAGGGCGACATCCGCGATTCCGCACTCGTTCGAAAGACGATCCAAGAGCATGGCATTACTTCGGTCATCCATTTTGCCGCACACATCGAAGTCGAGGAATCCGTCTCTCAACCTCTGAAATATTTTTCCAACAACACGGCGGGCTCGCTTTCGCTCGTTTCGGCCTGTCACGAAGAAGGCGTTCGAAGGCTGATCTTCTCGTCGACGGCGGCGGTTTACGGGAATCCGCGGGAAATTCCGATCACCGAGGACTCTCCGCTCGAACCCGTGAATCCCTATGGCCGCTCCAAGCTGATGACGGAGCACATGCTCAAGGATCTGTCGCAGAGTTCTCCGTTCCGCTACGTTGCGCTCCGATATTTCAATGTCGCCGGAGCGCGCGCGGACAGCCGGCTCGGCGAAGCGCCGCATGTGGCCACACACCTGATCAATATGGCTTGTCAGGTTGTCTGCGGGAAAAGGCCCCACCTCAAAGTTTACGGAACGGATTACCCCACGCCGGACGGAACGTGCGTGCGGGACTACATTCACGTTGAGGATATCGCCTGGGCACACCTCCTCGCGCTGAAATACCTTGAAGAAGGCGGCCCTTCCTGTTCACTCAACTGTGGTTACGGCCACGGATATTCCGTTCAGGAAGTGATCGAAGCTTTTCGAAAGGCCTCGGGAGCCGAATTCAAAGTCGAAAAAGCGGGCCGACGTCCCGGAGATCCGGCAACATTGGTCGCGAACAACGAAAAAATTCGCAAAGTCCTCGGCTGGAATCCGAAGTACGACGACATTGGGTTTATCTGCAAGACCGCTTACGACTGGGAGAAGAAGCTCCAACAGCTCGAAAAGAGCTGACGCCGGCTTCTTCCCGGCTATTCCACAGAGAACTTGTGAATCGTCGTCTGGGTATAGGTCTTTCCGGGCCGCAGAATGACCGATGGGAACTTCGGCTGGTTCACTGAATCCGGGAAATGATCCGTTTCAAGACAGAACCCGGCGTGTTTCTGGTAAACCACGCCGCCTTTTCCTTTAAGCGTGCCATCCAGAAAATTTCCGGAATAGAACTGAATTCCCGGCTCGGTCGTGGAGATCTCCATCACACGCCCGGAATTCGGCTCACGGACTCGCGCGGCCGGAGCAAGCTTTCCCGTGCCGTTATTGAGTACGTAATTATGGTCATAACCTCCGGGGTTCCCTTTTTCCGGATTGCCCTTGAGCTGCGCGATGCGTTCGCCGATCTGATGAGACTTCGTGAAGTCCATCGGCGATTTTTTGACGGACTGAAGCTTGCCGGTTGGAATCAGTGTTTCATCCACGGGGGTAAACCGCTTCGCATGAATCGTCAGGTCATGTCCAAGAATGTCGCCGCCGCCCGCGAGATTAAAATAGCTGTGATTCGTCAAATTGACCGGGGTGGCCTGATCGGTCGTCGCGGCATACTGGATTTTCAGCTCGTTCTGATTCGTGAGCGTGTAAACGACGCTGACATCGAGATTGCCCGGGTAACCCTCTTCTCCATCAGGGCTCCTATAGGTGAACTTCACCGCGGGACCTTCGTTCGATACAATTGGCTCCGCTTTCCACACGCGCTTGTCAAAACCGGCGGTACCGCCGTGTAAGTGATTCGGTCCATTATTGGTGGCAAGGGAATACTGTTTGCCGTCCAGGGTGAATTTGCCCTTCGCGATTCGATTTGCGACGCGGCCGATGGTGGCTCCGAAATACGGGTGGCCGGCCAGGTATCCATCGAGGTTGTCGAACCCTAGGACGATATCTCCCAGCTTGCCATTACGATCCGGCACTTCGAGCTTGGTCACGAGCGCTCCATAAGTCATGATGCTCGCCTTCAGACCCTGAGCATTCGTCAAGGTGTAGAGCTCAACAGACGTTCCGTCGGCGGTCTTCCCGAAATCAGACTGCGCGACTCCCGGAACTGAACTAGATTGCATAACGGGTGCATGGGAACAGGCACAAAACGCGACGAACGCGCAAGACACGAGAGTTCGGATATTCATGTTTTTTCTCCATTGAATCCAAGTTGAACCGAGTCGTGCAAATTTTCAATGAATAATACAATTTGACTTCGCAAACTTTGACCTGGCCGCGAAAGTCTTGATAAACTGACCTCCACTGTTCACATGTCATCACTTGGGGGTAAGCCAATGGGCCAGCGGGAATTGATTCGTGCATCAGCGCATGGTCGCGTCAACCTTATCGGGGAACACACGGACTACAACGGTGGTTTCGTGCTCCCAACCTCGATCCCCCAAAGCACGCGGGTCGAGATCCGGCCGAAAACAAAATCTGACCTTCAGGTCTCGATCGAGAGCTCGGGATTTCAGAAGGTCATCAGATATGAAATAGGTTCGGAAAAAAAGAATGACGACTGGGCGGATTACGTTCGGGGAATCACGTGGATACTTGCTCGCGAGGGCCATCAGGTGCCCGGGTTTGACGTTCGGATCAATTCCACGGTTCCCGTCGGCAGCGGACTCTCGTCAAGCGCGGCGCTTGAAGTCGCGCTCCTTCGCGGACTTCGTGACGCATTTTCCCTCCCGCTGACTGAAGTGCAAATCGCCCAGCTCGGTCAGAGAGTGGAAAACGATTTTGTCGGCGCGCGCGTCGGAATCATGGACCAAATGGCCGCGAGCCTGGCTGATCCGAAACACGCGCTCTTTCTCGACACCCGGGACCTCAGCTATCAAAAAGTTCCGCTGCCACTCGACCGGGCTGACTTGATCGTGATCAACTCGGGCATCTCCCACAAAAACGTCGGGAGCAACTCGGGAGCCGATTACAATACGCGACGCGGGGAATGCGAGCAATCGTGCGAACGGCTCGGCGTCAACCAATTGCGCGATCTGGGACCGGAAGCATTGAAATCCGCCGCGTTCCTTGCTTTGCCCGAAGTGCTGCAGAAACGCTCACGGCATGTCATTCTCGAAAACGCGCGGGTGCTGAGCAC
>DATDSK010000313.1:0-15862 GCA_035291325.1 Bdellovibrionota bacterium
GCCGCTCCGCCTCTTCGGCCGGATCCGAAACAGAATGCATCACCTCTCCGGAGCTGATCTGCCGGACGTTGCCGTAGCCCAGGGGAGAAATCTGTACTTCATAGTCACCGAGCCGGGTCGCCCGGACCTTCCGCCTGCGCCTCCGCTGCGTTTGAACCGGATTCTCCTCGTCCGAACCCGCCAACGACTCGCGCTTTGAACGATACAGCTCGAGAAACTCTCCGTTCAGAACGGCTTCCCGGATCTGCGCCATGAGGCTGTGATAGAACGTAAGATTGTGCGTGGCGATCAGCTGCCAGCCGAGCAGCTCGTCCGCCTTGATGAGATGATGAAGATACGCCCTCGAATAATCCCGGCAGGTCGCACAACCGCAAGCGGGATCGAGCGCATCCTGTGAAAGCTTGTAAACGCCGCGCCGGAGCTGAAGCTTTCCGATCGAGGTGAACGCGACGCCTCTTTGGGCCAAGGCCGTCGGGAGAATACAGTCGAACATGTCGACGCCGCGGTGAACCGCCTCGAGAATGTCGAGCGGGGTGCCGACCCCCATTAAATACCGAGGCAGGTTTCGTGGCAGCAGCGCTGCTGTCGCTTCGGTAAATTCCTCGCGCTGCTCGCGGGTTTCGCCAACGGCAAGACCGCCGATAGCAAAGCCGTCAAACGGATGCTCCGTGAGAAAGGCGGCGCTTGCTTTTCTCAGGTCATGAAAGCACGCGCCCTGGACGATTCCAAAAAGCGCCTGCGGCGATTCCATTCTCGCGTTCAGGCTTCGCAGGGCCCAGCGATGGGTCAGATGCATGGCGCGCTCGGCTTCCCGCCGTTCGGCGGTGGAAGGGATGCACTGATCGAGCACCATCATGATATCGCTGCCGATCGCGATTTGGGTTCGAATGCTCTCCTCGGGAGAAAGGAGAAAGGTCCGTCCGTCCACATAGCTTTGAAACGTCGCGCCCTCCTCATCCATTCGCCTGGCGTGAGGGAGCGAAAAGATCTGAAAGCCCCCCGAGTCGGTCAGAACCGGTCCGTCCCAGTTCATGAAACGATGAATCCCGCCGAATTGCCTGAAAACCTCGGTGCCCGGACGGAGCAGAAGATGATAGGTGTTCGCGAGAAGGACCCGCGCACCCGCCGTCCGAAGCGCCTCGACGGGCTGGCCCTTGACGGTCGCCTGTGTTCCGACGGGCATGAAAACGGGGGTTTTGACTTCACCGTGAACAGTGGCGAAGATCGCGGCGCGGGCTCCTGATCCCGGCGCTTCGGCCTCGAGCTGAAACTTAAGTCGCGACATAAGACCGCATTACCATAATGCCGGATCGCCGTGAACTGTTAGCGCTTCGAACCGGAAGCCGCGGCACCCAGCTTGCTTTTGATCTCCTCGAGGTAATTTCTGACCCTCACCTCGTGAGCGGCGAGCGCCTCCTTGTCGGTTGACAGAATAGCCGACGGCGAACGCGATTCGTCCCGTACAATGAGGAGTTTTTGCGGGATTTCATCCATGAAGCGGCTTCTCGTGCGTGGCACCGTTTTGCCGTAACGAATACGATTTTTCGCGCGGGTGATGATCAGGTGGTTTTTGGCCCGGGTGATCCCGACGTAACAAAGCCGCCGCTCTTCCCCGAGGTCGGACGCTTCCTCGATCGTCCTGCGATGAGGCAGGAACCCGTCCTCCGCGCCGACCATGAACACGATCGGGTATTCGAGCCCCTTGGCCCCGTGAAGCGTCAAAAGCGTTACTTCATCACGAAGGTCATCTTCCTTTGCATCGTCCTCTTCTTCGTCTTGAGCTTCGAGCGTCATCCGCGCCAGGTATTCACGAAGAATGGCAAGGCCGTCGGCCGGACCTTCCTCGTCATTTCGAGAAATCTCTTCGGGTCGAGAAATCTCTTCGGGCCGGATCTGGCCGAGGCCGTGCACCAGTTCTTCAACGTTTTCCCACTGTCTCAACGCGGCGGCCGGATCATCCGTTTCCTCGTCGAGGGCCTTTCGCGCCTGAACTTTTTCAAGCGAGTTCCTGGCCCAGCTGACAACGGCCGAAATCGCGACCTCCGCCGAGGAACACGGAATTTTTTGGAGTGACTCACGTAAATCCAGAATCAGCTCACGAAACGCCTTTGCGCCGGCTGCGGCGCGAGGGGCTAATTGCGCGGTTTCCGGCAACAGCTCGAAAATCGGAACTTCTTTCGTGAAGGCCGCGTTTCCGAGATGTTCAAGGGATGTTCTCCCGATTCCGCGAGCAGGCCAGTTGATCACCCGTCTCAGGGAAGCGTCATCTCCAGGGTTCACGACCAAACGCCAGTAGGCCAGAATGTTCTTCACCTCTTTGCGGTCGAGGAAGGAAAAACCTCCGACAATTTTGTACGGGACCCGAAGCATGCGAAGCGATTCCTCGAAAATTCTCGATTGCGCGTTCGAGCGATAAAGAACCGCGAAATCCGCCCAGCGAAGGTTTTTCTCTTTCGCGAGCCGAAAGATTTCTTCAGCGACGAACTTGCCCTCCTCGCGGTCCTCCTCGAGAATCACCTCACTCACGGGCTCTCCCGAGCCCCGATCCGACCAGAGGCTCTTGGGGTGTCGCTTGCGGTTGTTTTGAATGACCGCGTTAGCCGCCTCGAGAATGGTCATCGTGCTTCGATAATTTTGATCAAGAGTGATCGTCCTCGCTCCTCGATAATGCTGCGCGAATTCGAGAATGTGGGTCGGGTCGGCCCCTCTCCATGCGTAAATAGACTGGTCATCGTCACCCACAACGCACAGGTTCTGCTGCCGTTGTGTCAGGAGCCTGAGAAGCTTGAATTGCGCGGGATTGGTGTCCTGGTACTCGTCGACCAGAATATATCGGAATCGCTCGTTGTAATGCTCACGAACCTCTCCGTGTTTCTCGAGCAATGCGACGGCATTGAAGAGGAGATCGTCAAAGTCCATCGCGTTCTGCGCTTTGAGCTGGCTTTGGTAATGAGTGTAGCTCGAGGCGGCCGCGAGCGCGTAATCCGGGCCGAGCCGGCCCGAATCCAGGAAGAAGTTCTGTGCGGCGTCCGGAGAAAGAAATCTGCTTTTGGCCTGGCCGATCTCGAACAGAATCGAATTCAGGTCGAATTTGCGATCATCTATTTTGATATTTCGCATGATCTGCTTGAGCGTGTCCTGCTGATCGCTCTGGTCGAGGATCGTGAAGTCCCGCTGAAACCCGAGCTTCGCTCCGTGGGCCCTGAGAATGCGAACACAAAGGCTGTGAAACGTGCTGATCGTGATGTTCCGGGTCGCGCCGAATCCCGCCGCCTCGCTGACCAGCCTGATGACGCGCTCTTTTAATTCCGTTGCGGCTTTATTCGTGAACGAGAGGCCGAGGATCGCCGATGCGGGAACGTTTCGTTCAGCGACCAGGTGCGCAATCCGGTAAGTCATGGTGCTCGTCTTGCCGCTCCCCGCTCCGGCGAGAACCAAAAGCGGTCCATTGCCGTATAGAACGGCTTCCCGTTGATTCGGGTTCAGGCGATTCAATGAAAGGGGCAAAAGGGAACTCCTTGTTGGCGAAGGGCTGGATTAGAGCAGAGATCGTTTCGGGTGCCAATTGAAAAGTCTTAAGCCGCTCGTGGTCCGTTTTTAACGCGGCGCGCAATTCGGTGGCGGGCCCTATTGGTTTTGCCCCGAATCTGCCGAAAAGATGATGAAGGCAGCACTTCGGAGTATCCCGTGAGCGGTCAACGGCCCCCCGTCAAGAATCGATTAAGACATTTCATCGGAGACGGAATCTGGGCCTCCGTATGTGACGGCGTGGCCGAAAGCAATTTCACCGCGTTTGCGACAGCGCTCTCGGCATCACCGGGACAGCTCAGCGTGCTTCTCTCCTCCCAAAGCCTGCTCGGCTGCTGGTTGCAGCTTTGGAGCGAGAAACTCATTTTCTTTTTTGGCAGCCGAAAGCGCGTCGTTCTCGCTTTCGTCGGTCTTCAGACGGTCACCCTTGCGACGATGATTCTCGCGACTTTCTTCGGGGCGGGGCCACTCGCGTTTATGGGGCTCATGCTTCTTTTTGTCGCTTTCGGGAGCACAAGCGGCGCCGTCTGGAACTCGTGGGTCAGCGATCTTCTTCCGGCACGCCGCCGAGGTTATTGCTTCGGCGTCAGAAACCAGCGCACCTATCCGGCGAGCTCCCTCGCGCTCGTCGCGGCGGGCGCCATCCTGCAAACCATCGAATCGGCCCTGGGTGGCGGGCGCGGAACTCAGATCGCGTTCTGCGTGATATTTCTCATCGGCCTCATGGCAAAACTTCTTTCCCTGCGGCATCTCGTCCTGCAACCGGAGGGAAAATGCGAACTGCCGGCCCGGTCCCTGGGGCCGGTGGAATTGGTGAAAACCTGTTATGCCGACCGCGGCTCCCGCCAGGTATTGGCTTTTTTCGGAGTGATGGGCTTTGCAGTGAGCGTATCCGCGGCTTTTCAGGTGCCCTACTTGCTGACGACGCTTCACCTGAATTACCTGCAATTCACGTTGGTCACGGCCGTCTTCGTCATCTCGCGATTTCTCGCGGCTCCGTGGGTCGGAAAAATCGCCGACCGGATGGGCTCGCGACAACCCTTTTTGATATCCGCCGCGTTGATGCCGCTCGTCGCGCTGGGCTGGGCCTTGTCCACGAGCTTCTACTCGCTCCTGGCGACCCAGATCTTCGCGGGTATGATCTGGACGGGCTTCGACCTCTTTTCATTCACCTTCCTGACCGAGAGCACGGGCTCAGCGTATCGCCAGAGGATCTTCGCCGCTAAAAATGTCGCTTGGAATTTGGCCGCTTTCGCCGGCGCCCTGACAGGCGGCGCACTCGGAAGCTTTTCGATGCTCCCGGCCCTGGTTTTTTGGGTTTCCTTCGCCGGCAGGGGCGTGGCGGCCCTGCTGCTCCTTCGCCTCTCGCATTACGAGCCGGTATCAGAATCTTCGGCCTCGCTCACACCCGGCACGATCACGAACGTGGCTGCCTGAAACCTATGGACCCCGCCCAGATGTGACATTATGATTTGAACATGAGAATCGCGTTCACTCACAATCTCCAGCTTCGACCTACCGAAGAAGAGGCCGAATTCGACACCCCGAAGACAATCGAAAGTATTCGTTCCGCGCTGGTCCGACTCGGTCATGAAGTTGAACTCGTGGAAGTCTCGGGCCCGGCCTCACGAACCGTCGCGCGGCTCGAAGCCCTCAATCCGGATTTGGTCTTCAACACGGCCGAAGGGCGCGAAGGGCGATTCCGCGAAGCTTTTTATCCCGGTCTTTTTGATCAACTCGGAATTCCGTTTACCGGATCGGACGCGTACACCTGCGCGATCACCTTGGACAAGCAGCTGACGAAGTCCATCGTCGCCCAGCACGGTGTTCCGGTTCCGAAAGGTTATTTCATTTCATCCCTCGACGATCTTCGATCGATCGAGACATCGAACCCCCTTTTCATCAAACCGAACTTCGAAGGAAGCTCGAAGGGCATCACGATGGACTCGATCATTCAATCGCCGGCCGACCTGAAGCCCAGAGTCGAAGCCCTGTTGAAGCGTTATCCCTCCGGGGTCGTGGTCGAGGAATATATCCCGGGCCGCGATATCACCGTTCCGTTTCTTCAAAAAGCCTCTCCCGCGACCGGCGGAGTTCTCTGTCCGGCTGAATACGTTTTCTCGCGGCCCGAGAAGGTTCAATTCGAAATCTATGATTTCGACCTGAAGCAACTCCGGAGCGATTCCGTCGAAGTGAAAGTCCCGGCCGACCTCGACCGGAACACCGCCGACGCGATCGTGGCGTTCTCGAAGAAAGCCTTCCGTGCGCTGAACGTCGTCGATCTGGGACGGATCGACTACAGGGTGACCCCGGATGGTCGCGTCTACTTCCTTGAGGTCAATGCGCTCCCCAGCCTGGAACCGGGTGCCGGGATTTACCTCTCCGCCGGACAAGCCGGCCTTAAAACGACCGAATCCGTCCTGAACGCGGTGCTCGCAAGTGCCTGCGACCGGTTCAACATCAGCCACAAGTTAACGCAAAAACGATCGACCCATTCCAAGTTACGCGTCGGTTTGACGTATAATTTGAAACGCTACGTTCCGCGCGTCGAGACCGACAACGACGCCGAAGCGGAGTTCGATTCTCCATCGACCATCGATGCGATCGCGAACGCCATCGTATCTTACGGTCACGAGGTGATCCGGCTCGAAGCAACGCCAGAGCTCGCATCCACGATCCACCACGCGCAAGTCGATCTCGTCTTCAATATCGCCGAAGGCATGCGCGGCCGAAACCGCGAGGCACACGTCCCGGCGCTGCTTGAACTCCTCGATATCCCTTATACCGGTTCTGACCCGGCGGCGTTGTCGATCGCCCTCGATAAAGGCCTCGCGAAGCGCGTTGTCCGCGAGGCGGGTTTTCTCACCCCGCGCTTCTTTTTCATGACGACGGGAAAAGAACGGATCCCGAAGGATATGCCGTTCCCGCTCATCGTGAAACCGATCGCTGAAGGGAGCTCAAAGGGAGTTCTGGGTACGAGCGTCGCACGCTCCGAAGCCGAACTCCGCGAAAAGGCGCTGATGATCATTCAGAAATACAGCCAGGCGGCGCTCGTCGAGGAATTTCTTCCCGGCCGGGAATTCACCGTCGCGCTTCTCGGTGAACGGCGGCCTCGCGTTCTCCCGGCCATGGAAATCCGCTTCGTAAAACCCGCGACCGAGCATCCGGTCTACAGTTTCGCTCATAAATTGAAGAGCACGCCCGAAATCGAATACACCGCGCCCGCCGAACTCGACCCCGCCCTCAAGAGCGAGATCGAACGGGTTTCGAAAGGGTGTTTCACGGCGCTCGGATGCCGGGACGTGGCCCGCATCGACTTCAGGCTGGATCAACAAGGCAGGGTGCAATTCATGGAATGCAATCCTCTGCCGGGCCTGACTCCGGACTGGTCCGATCTTTGTCTCATCGCGAACAGCGCGGGCATGGATTATCGCACGCTGATCGGCGAAATTCTCGCCCCGGCAATTCGCCGCTTCAAGCAAAAGCAGAAACGCTACGCGCAGAGCGCGCCGCAGGCTGATGAGGCGCACTCATGAGCCGCAGCTCGGGATCACATGACCGCAAACGGCTTCGCGACCTTGGAATTCACATCGGCCGGTATCATCCGGGACGCTTTAACGCGATCACCGACGTCCCCGGAGTGCTCGTCGGTCACTCCACCCTGATCCGTGGCGAAGGACCCCTGGTTACCGGAAAAGGCCCGATCCGCACCGGTGTGACGGCAATCCTCCCGAACGGTGCCGACATATATAATGAGCGGATCGTCGGCGGTGGTTTCGTGCTGAACGGCGCGGGCGAGCTCGCCGGGCTAACCCAAGTCGTCGAATGGGGGCTCCTCGAAACGCCGATCATGCTCACGAATTCGCTCTCGGTCGGAACCTGCTCCGAAGCAATCGTGAAATACATGACCGACCAGCATCCTGAAATCGGAACAACCGAAGATGTCGTCCTGCCGCTCGTCGGGGAATGTGATGATTCATGGCTCAGCGACATCGTGGGCCGGCATGTCCGGTACGAACACGTTCTCGAAGCCGTAAAATCAGCAAAATCAGGCGCGGTTGCCGAAGGCAACGTCGGCGGCGGAACTGGAATGATCACGTGTGACTTCAAGGCCGGAATCGGAACCGCTTCGCGCAAGCTGCCGCAGGCCCAGGGTGGCTACACAGTCGGCGTGCTTGTGATGTCCAACTTCGGCAACATGCGTGATTTGCGGGTCGACGGGCTCCCGTTCGGAGAGGCGATCTCATCCCGGTTTGAAGCGATCAAAAAGCGCGGCGACGAGAATTACGGCAGCATCATCGCCGTGATCGCGACAGACGCGCCCTTGCTACAGCACCAGATCACGCGGCTCTGCAAACGCGTCGGGCTGGGGATCGGGCGCGTCGGTTCCTATGCCGCACACGGCTCGGGTGAGATCATTCTGGGCTTTTCCACGGCAAACAAAGTCCCGCGAAAGAGCCAGAAAATGGTTTATCGGATGAAAATTCTTCTCGACCGCCGGATGGACCCGCTCTACGTCGCATCCATCGAGGCGACCGAGGAAGCGATCATGAACGCCCTGTGCATGGCCGAACCCATGACCGGAAAGGATGGGAACACCGCCCCCGCGCTTCCCCTGGGTGAGCTGAAAGCCTTTCACGAAAAGTGGCGCAAGCTGCGGTACGGCTAGAGCGTCGCGCGCGCGGCAAAGCTCAGGCTGCGGCGCTTTCGTCAGTCAAACGCATCAAGCAGCGTTCAAGCCGCTCGTCTGCTTCATTGGCGAGTTTCACAAGACCGGGATCGCCGAGAATCTCCATGAGCGCGGTCGCGCGCGCGAGCTCGATCGAACAAGTCCCGGGAGTGAGCTGGCGGACAACCGCATTGCAGGGCAAGAGGCTCGTCACGTCCGTGCTCGCCTGGTAGGAATCATAGGCCAGCTTCGGATTGCATGCGCCAAGGATCACGACTGGTTCGATTTCTTTTCCAAGTTTTTCTTTGAATTTTTCGTGCAGATCGATTCGGGTCAAAATCCCGAATCCCTCGTCCTTCAAGGCGGCCGTTACATCCTCGATGACTCGATTGAAATCTCCCCTTACTTCTTTTTTGAAGCTCACCTGTTTCATTCTGACTCCTTCTCTATCCATGAAATGCGAATGCAAGAGGGACGCCCGGAAAGAAGATGGATGGTTTTGCATTAGAAGTGATCGAAATTACAACTGTTTTATATAATTGACGATTCTAATCCGGTATTATAAACATGGCGTCGATGTGTGGCGCAAAATCAGTTGTGAAAGCAGTGACCTTAACCTCGGCAGCAATCGCGATTGTTGCCGCTTTCTTGCCGATCGCGAAGGCAGCGCCGGCCAGCACCCCGGCCGCTTCGGCTCTCTATGACGAAGCTTATCCAATCTACGCCGAATTCTGCGCGGCAACGCGGATCGAAAAAAAACCCGGCTTCGGACTCCCGGTCAAAGGGGGAATCGGCGGACACGGAGTCATTTACCTCCAGGGTGCCTGCCGTGACAAATCCTCTCCTTATCCGCGCATTCAGGTCTGCCGTGACTTGGATCGAGCCGCGGGAATGACCGGCGTCGGGGTCAGTGTCAATTCGGATTTCGTGAACGTGAATTGGATCGCGACCGAAAGCAAAAGTTTCTTTTTGACCGGGGATGTTCCGGAAAACGAGCCCCTCAGCCGTCAGGCGTATCTCAAGGCCCGCCAGAAGGCCGTCGAAATGCAGCTTTTGAAAGGGGTCAAATTTCATCCCGAACTGCTCCGGAAAAAACTCCCTGGAATGAGTGACGAAGAATACATGCTCGAAGAAACGATCGGAACCGATTACGCGATCAACTTCGGACGAAGTCTCTACTGCTCGCGCATCCCGGTCTCCGAGGAAATGCTCGGGTCAATGGTCAAATACCTGAACGGCCTGAACGAAAAGTATTATCACTCCGGGAACCCCTACAACTGGAGCGGCATCAGCGACAACTGCACCCACACCACGCGGAACGCGCTTGCCGCCGCGGACGTCTGGAAACAAGCGCTCACGAATCGCTTCATCTTACAGCAACTTTTCAACATCGCGGCGCCCTCGAATAATTTTGTCGAGCTCGTACGCCGCGGTAACGATCTCGCGCTCGACGATCCGATGGCGATCTACCGGGACCCGATCGCCAGGAAGGCCGTTCTCGAAAATCACTGGCTTCCGACACAGCATGGCGCTCTCATCGAGAGCGTCCCGATTCATCGTGATAACCAGGTATTCAAGGAATTCTCGAAGATCGAGTTTTTGGCGGTGCCGGGCATTTCACCGTATCGCGCGCGCTTCAAGAAAATGATGACCGAAAGCCGCTATCACGACCTCCGGGCCAATCTCCTCTGGTTCATCGAACGCTATCAGCACGCCCTTGACTCACGGCGATCCGTGGATGAGCTGGTGGCATTCGAGGCGAACGTGAATCCGGGAATCGACGAAAAGGATTTTGCGGCCTTCTATCAAAGCTATTACGCCACGCTCGCGAATCAGCTCGACGACGCGACGATGAAGCTCGCCCTTCTAGGCATCGAGTAGCATCGTGAACACCGCGCTCATGCAATCGATGTCCGCGGGAAACTGATTCTTCAATTCCAAAATCGACCGGGTGTGGATTTGACTGACTCTTGATTCGCTGACCTCCATGATCTGAGAGATTTCCTTGATATTGAGGCCGCGAAAATAATAGCACCGCAAAACCAGGCGCGCGTCTTCCGAAAGCGCCTCAAACAGGCGCTCAAGGAAAGCGCGGGTATCGAGTCGCTGGGCCTCACTATCCGGATTGAATTCTTCGCGTTGCTCGACGCCCTGGAATTCAATCCCCTCGGCGGATTCAACTTCAGAAGAATGACTGAAATTCACGAGCGAAAGCGATCCGCGGCTCTTGATGCGGCGGAAGCGCTCGGCAGTAATCCCCATCTCCTTGCTGGCCTGTTCATCGGAGGGATTTTCGCCGGTTTCCCGTTCATATTTTCGGCACACTTCCTCGATTTCCTTGATCGAGTCCCGGGCGGACCTCGAGATCCAGTCCTGATTTCTCAATTCATCCAGAATCGCTCCCCTGATTCTGAACTCAACGTAGGTCCCGAACCTGGCGCCCTTCGACGGGTCAAATTTATCGGCGGCATCCATGAGCCCGATGAAACCGACACTGACGAGATCCTCGAATAACACCGACGCCGGTAAATTAATCGCCATCTTCGCCGCAATCATTTTCACTTTCATTTCGTATTTCTGGACGAGCTCTGACTTGGACAGTCCCTCGATGAGCTTTTCTTTTTTTCGCGACTTGAAGCCAGGCGCCCTTCTGGCGGCTCTGCGACGATCGATGAAAGTGGATGGTTTTCTAGCTCTTAATGCCTTGCTCATTTGCCATGCCCCCGAACGACGACGAACAATTAGGTTGATTACGAATGAAGGAGCAACGGGAATGCCAGCACGTTCAGCGTGTATCCACTGACACAGGCCCTTTTGGATCTCGCTGTTTTCATTGAAAAGGCCGCGCATCCACCCGCGAACTTTTGATGATTCCTCATTTCGTGGGTGTACAAGGATTGGTCAGCCATCAAGGATACAATCACCTGAGTTTGCATGCTCCAGAGTCCCTGAAGCAGGCCATCTTCGACAAGCTCTCGATTTCAATCCAAATTCTTCAATACACGATCTGCTGACGACTATTGGCACCCCTTCTGCAAAACCAGTGACCGAATCAAACATCACCGGACCGGGCCTAACTCCGGCAATGGAGCGGGCCGAAGCCTTGTGGGGGTAAACATGTCGCTAAAATCCTTTTCCGTCGCCTTGACCGTCCTCGTCTTCACGCTGATGCTGCCGCAGGCGGCGCTTTCGGCTGGATACGCCACAGGGGTTGCCGGATTGAGAGAACTCCTGAAGGAAAGTCCGACACTTTTAAACAAGCTCGAAACACTGGCGCCGAAGATCAGCTCCGTTCGGGCCGCACGCGCGCATGCCGAGCTGGCAAAAGCGATGGACATGTACAAGCCCCTTAAGAAGAAAATTACCCTGGCGTCGCAGAGACCCGCCGCCCATGAGATGGCGCTTGGAAAAGAAATCAGAAAAGCCACGACCCTGTGGAAAATCGAGAAGGAACTCTACGGGACCACGAGTCTCCCCAAAGCCTTCGCCGCCGAGAGGGAAGTGAAAGAAATGTTCAGGGCCGCCCAAGCCCTCAAAGGCAAAACAGGCGCGGTCGACGACCTTGAACAGCAGTTCGCGTTGATCGAACAAAAATATGCCGCCGCCATGAAAACCGCGACCAAAGAGGGTCGTCGGCAGCTCGTCGGACAACGCGTGATGGACAAGAGACAAACGCTCGTCGACTTTGAAGCTTCCTTATGGAGCGGACTCAGCGCAAAATCGCAACGCGAATTCCGCCAAAAAATTGTTAAAAAAGCCGGAGAAGTCGGGGCAACCCTGAGCCTCGGCGGTATCGGCGTGGCAACGACGATGCAGCAACAGCTCGGTCAGCCGGACCGAAGAGTATCAACAGGCGACTCGGACAAGTTCATCTGGTTTCCTTATCCCGAATCACCCACGGGCAAAGACCACAAGCAAAACTCATCCGATATGGCTCAATAAGCGATAGAAATAAGCGGTTCCCGGGAGACTTGTTGAAAAGCAAGTCTCCCTTTTTTATTGAGCCTGCGCGACCTGGGTTGCCGCGATCGAGCGGCTCACGAGCTGGCTCAAAGTAACAGGCCAGCCGGCGGTGTCACGACAGCCATGGCGTTCCAAGACCGAACCGTCCGCGCGAACCAAGCGGGCCCGAATCGGGCTCAGGCAACCGAAAAAGGGCTGTTCCGGCCCGCTCATCGCGGAAGCCAGACGCGTCAGTTCTTCCCGCGCCATGACTCGAGTCATTTTGTTCCCGAGAAGCGGCCCGCTCGACGGTGAGGCAAGACTCCGATTTTCATGCGAGGCTCTCGCGAAATAAGGCCTCAGAAAACTCGGCATGACCTTGATATCCGCGGTATCCGAATCTCGGGCAAAAATGTGAACGATAACGGAATTTGGTCCGGCCCATCGCTGAGGTGGCCCGACATACTCAAGGTACGCCTCGACGAACGGCGATGGAGGCACCGCCTGAATGGCCGATGATGTGACCGTATTCTTGCCCGAGCAACCGAGCACTGCAAAAAGCGGAAAAGCCAGAACAACGACAAAGAATTTACTCATACCGGCTCCTTACTGTTTCACTTTCCCGACCGATGCCGGGTCCAAATTCGCTCGAAGTTCCTGTGGCAGCAAAAGCTGGTCATGGCAATGCCGGCTCTCGGCGGTCGCGAATGCCGGAAGCAGACATCCGGGCGCCGCGACTTTCGCGGCTATTGCCGACGACACGGCCCAGCCCCCCTCCGAATAGGAACCCGCACCACACTTTTGTCCTTCATCAATTTGCATGCAGCCCAGGAAGGGCCCCCAAGGATGGGCCTGAATCTGTTTTTCCAGGGCACAGGGAGACCAGGACTGAGCCACAAGTCGGGCCAGCTCAAAGCGCGCGCGTCTCAGCTCATCGCGAAGAAGACGGACGAAGCCCGCGCCGACGTCTATTGTGGGAATTTTTTCGACGCTGGGACCCCAAACGCCGATCCCTCGCCAGGCAATGTCGGGTTGTTCCGAGCGGGACGCAATTCGGATTTCCGTACTCTGAAGCCTTTTCTTCATGGAATCGTAGACGGGTTGGCCAAGCCGGCTCTTCGATTTCGAGAGCCACGCCGTCAAGTCACGTTTCACGCCGCTGAACGCCTTCTGAACTTCCTTCCACTCAGCTTCGGAGATCGAAACCCAGGGTGCGTTTCCAGGAAACTCCACCGGGCCACAGAGGTTGAACGCCTCTTCCGGATCGGGAATTGCCGGAGCGGGCGAGTCAGCGGCCGGCCGACGGTCAGGCTCCGGAGCGACGCCTGCAAAATCGAGCGTGCGAGCTTTTTTCGTGAGCGCCTCGGAGAGGGCTTTGAAATCCGCAGCCTCGGTTGTCGGTTGCTGCTGTGAAAGGATTCGAAAACCCGTTTCTGAGTGGGTGACGATCTTCTCGGCTCCGTAATCGCGGGCCTTTCCGCATCCCATGAGGCCGAGCACGATTACTAAAGCCGCAATTCCGGACGTGTACATCAGATCCCCCTTGATAAAGAATTATTAATACTTTTAAAGTATATTTACAAAACCGCTGTTTGAAAAGGGGGCCTTTCGCGACACAGAACAACCCCCATTCTTTCGAGCGCTTAAAGGGGTTATGATTGGGTTACATGTTGGATACGTTTCCTCGTTTGGCCCCACTGGTCGCTTGCGTGATCCTGCTTGGAATCTCCTGCTCGAGCATCAAGAAGGAGGGTACCTCGCAAGCTGAAACTCCCGCGACCGCCACGGGACCGGATCTGTCTTATAAAAACCGCATCGAGCACCCGATGGGAATGACAATCGCCGACGCAAGATCGATCTTTCTCACCAAGGGAGCGCCGAAGCTCGAGTCACTCGAAAAATGCGATTTTGACTACCAAGCCGAAGCGATGCTTGCGCGCACGCGCGAAGAGCTCTTCATGACGATGCCCAGCCACGTCAGAGACGAACCGGAGAAACATCACTGGTGCTTCTACGCGAAAATCATCCAGCTCGAGGACGACCTGGAGAAGACGCCGTACATCGAGGACCGGCAGAAGCTCATTGTCAGCCGTTATATTTTCTTTGTTCATCTTGCCCGCATCTTTCAAGCCGATCTGGATGATGCCCGTTATCTCGAGTTCGCAACCCACAATTATAAACGGCTCCGGGGCCTGAATTTCCCGAACTGAACAGGGCCGTCACGACCGCGTCTTCCTTGCCAAGGCGCCGGCACTCCAGATAAGCTGGCCCAAACAGGCGGGCCACATGAATAAGCCGACAAAAACGAGAAGTCCCTGGCTCTTTGTCCCGAGCCTCTACTTTCAACAAGGCGTTCCGGTAATCATCGTTCAGCAGGTTTCCGTGATCCTTTATAAGAAACTCGGGATTCCAAATGACCAGATCGGGCTCTGGACGAGTCTGATCATCTGGCCGTGGATTCTGAAAATGTTCTGGGGACCCCTCGTCGACCTGAACGGAAGAAAGCGCGACTGGGTACTCGTCATGCAGGCCTTCGTTACCCTGGCGCTTGCCGCCTGCGCGTTTGCCGTCACGACCGAATCATTCCTGCCGATCACTCTGGGCATCTTTCTCCTCACGGCTTTCATTTCGGCGACTCATGATATCGCACTCGACGGCTACTACATGCTCGCCCTTCCCAAAGACAAGCAGGCCTTTTTCATGGGAATCAGGTCCACCTTTTTCAGGCTCGCCATGATCTTCGGTAACGGGGCGCTCGTCATCCTCGCGGGGTGGTGGGAAAAACAGGGAGTCCCGATCGCGCAAAGCTGGCGTGGCGCTTTTCTCGTGGGTGCCGCGATCTACGGGATCCTCGTCATCTATGCCTGGATGGCGATGCCCCGGATCGCCGCGGACCAGCCAAGCCGCAGAATGCGTGACGCCACGCCGGGCACGCCCCGGGATCCGGAAGTCCCGGAAACCCCTGAATTCATCGAAGCTATTAAGTCTTTCTTTTCCCAACGAAAGATCATCCCAATTCTCGGATTCATTCTTTTCTACCGCTTTGGCGAATCCATGCTGACGAAGATGGCGGGTCCTTTTCTGCTCGACAGTCGCGAAATCGGCGGACTCGGCTTCGAGACCCAGCAGGTCGGAATGATTCTCGGGAATGTCGGTATTTTCTTTCTTGTTTGCGGCGGTCTGATCGGCGGCATTCTGATTTCGAAGTACGGACTTAGAAAATGCGTCTGGCCGATGGTGATCACGATGAATCTTCCCAACCTGTTTTATGTCTGGGCCGCTTACGCGCAACCGTCGGCAACCGCGCTTTACTTCATCACCGCGGTCGAGCAGTTCTCGTACGGCTTCGGAATGGCGTCTTATATGGTTTTCGCGATGTACACCTGTCAAAACTCGAAGTACTCGACTTCCCATTACGCCATCGCGACCGCGTTGATGGCGCTCGGCGCGATGCTCGCGGGCATCACAAGCGGATATCTCCAGCAGGCCGTCGGCTATTTCTGGTTTTTCGTCGCGGTCTGCCTATCAACCATTCCGGGAATGATCCTGCTGAAATTCGTTCCGCTGGAGGCAGACCCGGAAACCAGCGCCCCTTCGCGCAAGGAGGAAATTTGTGAACCGACACCCGTTCCAGCTGGGAATCATTGAAGGCTTTTACGGTCAGCCCTGGTCGTGGCAAGCGCGGCAGGAGGCCGCGGGGTTCATGCGCGATTCGGGTTATGC
>DATDSK010000314.1:0-27659 GCA_035291325.1 Bdellovibrionota bacterium
CGATCGACCCTCGCGATCCGGATGAAGCAATTGATTTGACCTTCGGTCAAACCTGGAATGTATCGGAAGATCCCGCCGACAAGGCCATAGGCCTGGCCCCGGAACTGACGTTCCACCTGAGCGCCCGGCGCTGAATTGGTGTCCGGCGGAACGGATCAAACTACGTTCGAATTGGAATGGTCCCTTATGACGTGGGACCACTCCAACTGCGCGACTTAGGAAATCAATTCACCGGTTCTAAAGATCCGCACTGGCTGCACGCGGCTGGGCTGGGCGACCGCTCAATCAAGACCGCCTCTCCCACTCTCATGTTTTAAGGACATCCACTCGTACACAAACCTGTCCATTGCCGAATAAGTCAGCAACTAAACCGACAGCGAATGGACCCAGAACTTCATACAATTTTTCCGGAACTTTGGGTATATCCCCGACCAAGCTGGATCGTGAAATAGTGCGGCTGCAAGCTAGAGCTCGTAAATGCAGTCCGTACTGGCCCGTTTAACCCAGCAACGGTGCCAAATCCTGATCAGAACCCTACAAAACGTAAGGGTCCCGTTAGGGAACCTGAAAAGAAGCGTGACCAATGGTTCTCCGCAGCTCGAAGCGCGGCAATAAGAAGGCGGCCTGATTAGGTTGCGGCGCCTTGCGCAAGCAAAACTCGAACAACTCATCTGCCGTCGGGAATCTGATCACGCGGATTTCCGAAGAGACTCGTCATGTGCGCCCATTTCTGCGATTTTCGATTGGCAAAGACGTTGAAGCTCGGCCCTGTCTAAGTCCATCATTCCGCCGCTCTTCAGATCTGCCATGACATATTCGATTTCCTGGCGCAGCGGGGTCAGCCTGGCAGGGTCTTTGGCGATAAGCGCAACTTCCGCAAGTGTTCCCACGAGGGTCTTCAGAACATGTGGCTTCCCGCGCGCAGCTTGTCGAATTTGTGAAAAACTGGAACGGACGTAATCGTTGAAGTCGGGCCTTTGAAAAACATACGTCTTGGAAGCAATCGTCTCCCGCCCAGGCGGTAGTCTTCGAGAAATAAGATCCGCCACCATTCCCCCGAGGTGAGTTATGCATTCTTCCGCAGTTGTCGGATCATTGATCCCGGGAGAAAGGGCCTTGATCGCCACATCCGCGATCTGGCGAATAGCGAATAGCAGGTCCTGACGTACCGACCTTGAACTGTTGACCACGAAGGTATCGCGGATCAATTCCAATTCATCATCAGTCAAGTCGCCGTCGCCATAGATTCGAAATAGGACCATTCCTGGAAAAACATAGTCGCCCACGGAACGGGTCGCGACTACCGCGGATATCCAGGCTGCCCGGGTAATCCTGGCAAGTCTCTCCACATCTATGCTGCGTACGTAACCCTCACGTTGAGCTTCAATACTGATCTCCGGGCCAGACGGCAAAAGAGCCGGGCTGGGTCCATCGCCAGTACAGTCCACCTCCTTCGCGAAGGTGCGGTCGAGCTCATGTTTGAATTCCCGCCGAATCCCGGTAAGCATCGTTGAAACCTGAATGGACTGAACAATGTGGTTAATGAAAAAGACGATCATTCCGATGCTGATGATCGCCAAAAACAGAACGAGCGTCACGGAGAGAGCCGGGACGAATCCATCCGTGCTGGAGGTCTGATCACGGATTTCCCGTAGGACGAGGAGCGAGTAAATGAAAGTAGCGACATAGATTCCAAGCACCCACTGATTCGTCCGATCCTGGAGAAATCTCCGTAGAACCCGCGGGCTGTATTGAGTGGCAGCCTGCTGTATCGCGACAATCGTAATAGAAAACGAAACTGAAACGACAGTGATGAGCGACCCGGCGATTACCGATAAGAGAGCACGTGCGGCCTCTGGCGATCCGCCAAATACCCATCGGGTCTCCGCAGGAAACTCCCACACGCTCCTATCGAAGCGCAGCAGAATCATTCCAACAATCACGACTCCTATTGTCAAAAAAAGTGGCACGAACCAAAAGCTGCTTCGGATCTGATCCCATACGGCGAGAACTTTCGAACGCATATATTTGCTGCTTGCAAGAATGAATGAACAGCGCGGCGGATCATAGAAAGGCTCCGAGGCCGCCCGAATCATGCCATTTTCTCGCTTCGGCACTTCGCGATCCTCGCGTTTAGCGATAAGGCGCTGCATCCGGAACGCGTCTAGCGACTTCCGAGGGGCACTAGTTGATCTTGCTTGCCGTAGAGCCTCGTAAGCGGGGTTCCCGAGACTCCGTGCACAAGGACTGAGGAAAAGATCACAAGGCTGGAGATCACCCAGATCTCCCTATTTTCGGTCTGACCGTAGGCTAGGCTCGCATAATAAAGAGCGGCCACCCCGATCGGGCCGAACCACCCGGCGAATGCCCTATCTTTGAGCGAGCGAAGCGCGGGGATAAAGCGTCCGAAGATCAGAATACCAGGGAGCCTTCGGAAAAAGAGAATGAGCGTAACCAGGAGCAATGCCTCCCATCCCATTTCGAACCATTCTCTCCAGGGGAGACTCAATCCAAAGACCGCGAAAATGGGGACAGTGAAGAACTGATTGACGGCCTCCTGAACACCCTCCTCTTCCTCGCGGTTCCGTTCGCCCACGGCATGATCAAATCCAATTCCGGCAAGGAAGACGGCTAGGATACTGTTCATTCCGATGAGTTGCACAAAGCCAAGCGTGAGAAAGGTAAGCGCAAGGGTATAAGCAAGAAGTGATGACTTTTCCAGGTACTGCCGTTTTTCGGCGAAGACCAGAGCCCGCCCGATGAGCACTCCGAGCGCGAGCCCGAAAAGGGCTCCACCCAGATTCTCCCAAACGAGGCTCTTGAGGAACCATTCCCGAAGTGAATCCGAGGAGGTCGCTCGCGTCAAAAGCAGCAGAGGAAGAAAGAGGAAGACGGAAGCCAATCCGTCGTTTGCACCCGCTTCCGCCGAAATCGCATAGCGAACCCTTTCAGGGAGGTTTTCTTCCGCCACTTTACCTGTCACAGCGGTGCTCGAAAGAATCGGATCGGTCGGCGTGACCACCGTTCCGATGAGAAACGAGAGCGTTAAGGGAAGTCCGCTGACCCAGTGCATGAGGACACTTGCCGAAAGCCACATCCAGGCCATTCCAAGTCCCAGAAGCCCGAACATCGTTTTGATGTTTTTTTTGAAGTATCCCGGCGGAATTCGCAGCGCGACACCCATCAGCGCGATTCCAATCGTAAGCCTCGAAAGCTCTTCGATCACCTTGTTTGGGTATTTCGGCTCCGATCCCCACAAAAGTGGATTAACCCAACCGAGCCCATCAGGGCCTATCAAGATGCCAAGTCCTAGCGCGATGATCGGGCGCGAAAGAAGAGGAAACCGCTCAATCGGAATTGAAAGAAGGCCTAGTACCAGCACTAGGGCACCAATCGCGGTCAGGGCGATTCCAAACTCTTCCATATTCCCTCGCCTATCGCGCTCGATCGTCTCAGCCTAAAGCGCGAGAGCGCCGCGCACCTTTCGGCGTGGCACCATGACCGGCCCTCCTCGGATCTCCTGCGGCACGGTTTTATTCTCCTATTCTTGCACCCCGCACTTAGGCAGCTCCTTTTTCGGGCGCCTTTGTCTTCAAAGGTTTTCCAGGCGGCTGTACCTTCGTCTTTTTCCCACGGTGCGACCTCGGCGGCATTGGAGCTCCGATTGAACCTTTGCCTCCTACCGTTTCTGGAAGCGTCGGCCTTCTGACGATCCCGGTTTCCTTTTCAGGCCTGGGCGGTTTTTTGGGTTGTTGTTTTTCGGGCATACGGCCAGAGGATGCAGCGACTACGCCATGACTCAGGCCGCGGTTTCCTTCCCAGAGGCGTCACTACGTTCGGAAGACCAATATTTCGGCCGACCGTAATGCGAGTAGAGCCTCTCTTCGTAATCCCGCGTGATTGTCTCACCGGGAAGGTACTCAGGACTACCTTTAATTACATTTTCAGCCAGGTTCACCCGGCACTTTCTGTCTTTCCAGCTGATAGAGTCAACCCATTCGGGCGAAATCAGCACGGATTTGCTCGGCCAGAAGTTCACGGTATCCGCTACCAGATACCGGATCCTCCAACTATCATCCTCGATAATAAAATCGTCAACGTGTCCAAAACGTCCATCCGTTGCCTCGATTCTGTAACCGCGGACTACGTCACTCGAACGAAGATGCGGATCTCCTTTACTTTCCTGATTTGCAGAGGTTTCAGTACCAGCGGTTTCACTGGCATATGATGCCGACGTCGGGGGACGGCCTAACATGCCGGCGGGGTAAGGAGCCATTCCCCATACTCCCGCTCCTGTCCAGTAATATGGCCACCGGTAATAATCATAGTACCGCGCCTCCAACTGCCGGGACACAGGCTTATCCGTATCGATGCTTGGGCTATCTTCGACCTGTTTGCGAGTCAAGGACACATGAATGGCTCTAGCCGGTACGTTGATTTGTTCAACCGCAATAGGGGAAATCAGAACTTTCTTTCCGGTAAGCCATCCCCCAGTCTGGACAACCAGATAGCGAACCGTCCACTTCTCGTCATCGAAGTAAAATTCCTCGACACTCCCGATCTCTCCATCAGTCGCCTGAACGACCATATTTGTGAGACTTTCCAGCGACTTCAACATTGCGAACTCCCTTTTTTGTTTAGTTCTGCGAACGAGGTGCCAAACGCGGCGCCCCCCGCGCGCTCCCCCTTGGCATGCCCCTGCTGCCTGCCGGAGTAATGATTCTCACCGTAACACCCAACCCAATGGGATCCGGCACCATGACCGGCCCTCTTCGGATCGCCTGCGGCGCGTTTCGTGCCTCGAACTCCCCTGCGTTCACGCCGGGGCATCGATTTCTGCTACAAAGCATTGCCGCAGCAAAAAGACAGCGGGACTTCCCGTGTTCCGGAGCTAAGGCGATGGCAGCCACCAGGCCATAGAATCCACCAGCAAGCGGCACAACGCTTGCTGCCTGTGGGGTCAAATGCGTACCGTGCATCCGCTCAGAAAGGCGACGCGACGGATAACCAAACGACACCGTGTTGGTTTGAACGAGCGCCCTAATCGTCGCCAGCAGAAGCGATCGAATAGTTCAAAAAACGGTCGCGGTCTCCGCCTCTATCAAGAATCAGCCAAGGTCCGGCTGCGAAAGTTCAGAAGGGGATCGCAACTGGCGGTAAGTCTCACAGCACTTCTACTGCTGATCTGGGGATTACCCAACGAATCGAACGCAGTTACTGCAAAAACCACGTCAGAAAAAGCAGCAGACCCTTCACTCGCGATAACTGAAGCCACAGGAACACTTCGCGACCTGCTCCTATCATTCTATTCGCTGCTTCCAAAGATAGGCATTGCCATAGCGATCATGCTTTTGGCGGTAATCCTGGCGCGTGCACTAAGACTCATACTCGCTCGAACACTTGGGACATGGGGCAAAGCTGCGGCGATTGGCGCCCTTGGACAAATTCTCATTTTCCTTTTAGCAGCAGGTGCTTCATTAAGCGTCATCGCAGGAGACGCACGGGCCCTCGTTGGATCTGTCGGACTGGCGGGACTAGCCCTGTCTTGGGCGCTTCAAGCCCCAATTGAAAGCTTTACGGGTTGGCTACTCAATTCATTTCGTTCGTACTATCGAATCGGAGATCGAATTGAGGTGGGTGAAGTTTCGGGGATGTTTACCAGATCGAGGTTCTAACAACAACGGTTTGGGAGGCAGGTGGCGAGAACAAACCCGTGCGAGGTGCTCAGCCTACAGGAGCACTGATCACTTTTCCGAACTCGGAGATCCTCCGCTCAAATGTCATTAATTACACGCGCGACTTCCCGTACGTTTGGGACGAAGTCACACAGGGAGTCGCCCATGAATCCGATCTCTCCTACTCGCTATCGGTGCTTCAGAAAGTTTCCAATCGTGTTCTCGGAGAAGTAATGCGCGAGCCTGCCGTGAAATACCTTGAAATGATCTCACGCCGAAACCTCCCGTACGAAATAGCAACAGAACCCACGGTCTTTGCCTCCGTCGCCGATGCATGGACCAATCTTAAAATTCGCTATCTGATTCCAGCACGTGAACGGCGACGTTGGTCGAGCGCCCTTATCGTAGAACTCTCAAAGGAACTAGCGCTCCCCGAACATTCCGGCAAGATCGTTTCCTCATTGCCGCGCACGAAGATCGACCTAACCACCAGATCAGACGCCGATATCATGCGCTCGTGATTCCAGCTGATGTGCAACTATTTCCAGACCTAGCGTCCTGGTGCGGAATAGAGTGCTGCTATGCCGCATCAAGGATCGCTCCACACGAGCCACAGAACCCGTACAGTCACTATCGTAATCGAAGTGGTTAGCCCCCATAAAAGAACATCTAGGACAGCTCATGTGCGGCAGTGAGGCCGGCAATTCCGGCCCCGAATACAGCGACGCGCCCTCGACGCTCGGGGCCTGTTGCTTCGAACGCTGCCATGCCGTTCAGTGCAGGCGGGTTATTCTTTCTCCTTGGAATCGCTCATATCATCATGCCCCTTCATTTCTCCCATTTGTCCGGCACTTTGGTTCCCCATTCCTCCCATCATCGGACACGAACTTTCGCCCATCATTGCTTTGCAGTTTTCTCGCATTTGCGAGCGACACACGCTCATGGGCTTATCCGAACGTAAACACTTCGCCATTTGCTCGTGCATGGCTGCCATGTTCGCGCGTTGAGGCTGTGTTGTCTTTGTGTTCTTCTCGTCCATGTTTGAAGAAGCTTTCTCCGCAAGCGCAGGGCTACTCATCGCGATGGCTGCCAGAGCACAGATCAAATCAGTTTCATAAGTTCTCCTATTCGGTTTAGAAGTTTAAGGCTCGCTGAAGTCCAAGGGTAATTCTAAAATCCGGAGACTGGTCCGCAAATCCGGCACCTACGCCCAACGCCAGAACGGTCAACGGATCCCATTGGTGTCGGAGCCCAATTTCCGCGACGTTGTGGTTCTTGTTTTTCTTAAGGTCCTGCTCGCGAAAAACGTCAGCGAGGAGCTGGTTATTAGGACCGAGCCTGACCTGGTACCCGAGTCCCGCGACATACCGGTCCTCACGCTCCTCACTACTCGGAGAACTGTTATGCCTCCACTCCAGATTCAGGTGAAGGCGATGAAAGAAGGTGCTTCTGCTTAAAGTTTTGGTGAGAATGAGCGCGGCACGAGTATCCACCCCGGCGCTATCAATTCCGCTGGGAACCTCAGCAGTTCCCTTGAGCGAGATAGCTGGAACCCAAAGTAACTCCGTGTTGAAGTTATACATGAGCGAAAGATCGACATTTCCGGAGGTCGTTTTATCGGTTCCCCCGAAGATGAATGGCGCTTCGAATTCCGCCTGCCAATTATGCGCAAATCCGTACTCGAGCCGAGGCGTGAGCTCAAAGCGGTCCTCTCCATCACCAGTTCTTTCGTAACTCGAATAGACGAGAACCTCTCTCCCCTCGTACCCGATCGGATAGGCATCCTCAATCCGGACGGGAACGCCCTCCTCTAGATTGGTGTGGTCCCCTGCTATGCTTACGTCTGAGGCTCCCGCCACCGCAATACAGGCGAAAAGAATGAGATACTTCATTGTGAGCCTCCCTCTGTCAGCGCAACCGATCGAACCGTGGCCCCGGGCTCCTTATCCATAGCGATCATGGGTGCATCCGGAATCATTCCGTGCTTTTTCGTCCAGCCCGCCATCATCATGTTCATCATTTCTGGAGACGATTCACCCGGTTCCATTGCGCCCTTCGCCATTTTTATCTCGGGCATGATCTTCATGAGCGCATCATGAAGCGAGCCCTGAATTTCGCCCTCCTGCATTCCGGGTGTAAGCTTCATTTTTAGTTGCGCCATGACGCTCGAATTTTGGGATGCCGTGATGTTTGGCATCATCATCGGCATCATCTCAAGCATCATTTCTTCCATGATGTCGGTCATCGATCCCTCTGGCGTCTTCATCCATGCCTCATACCGCCTGGGATCCATCTCCGGATGAGGTATGGAGAACTTCCTGGCGAGCTTTTCATCACCCGGCTGGTAGGCCATAGCCCTGACCACGCGATTGAGTTCCGCCTTCTTCTGATCGAGCGACCAATTCGGATACGCCATGATGTCGTAGGCAATGCCATGAAGCATATGCAGGTTGTCGAAGATATTCGCGCTCTCGGGTGACATTTGAGCATACCGAGGCATGATCTCGCGACTCAGCGGCATTCTGAGGGGTGGATCTTTGAACACGGCCGGAGTCAGTTCATCCGTCGCTCTCACGATTTCGTCCTGAAGCTTTCCATTTCCGCCTAACATCATCGCTTCGTAAATCACGGGATGCCACCAGTGGGCGGCATAGAAATAATTGTTCGATTTCGGATAGTAATTCCTGAAATACGTGAAATAGGGCTTCATCATGACTCCAGCGCGCCTCATCGTTACGTCAAGCGGCGCCGGACTTCTCGCTACGTCAAGTTTCTCCAGGTAATGGCGAACCGTTTTATCAGTCCATTCTTTCTTCTGGTCCCAGGCAATCTCATCCGAGGACATGACATCGTAGGTAGCCCCATGGTGAATATGGGTCCAATCAATTGCACGATAGAGTTGCCAGATCGACTGCCCAATGTAGGGGCCATACGTCTGCATTTCAGCTTCTGTTTTCGGCGGATGCTTTAACGTTCCTTCCAACATCTCTGCATTAAAGCGTTCATCCGTTTTCTCGTGTTCCTGAAGATGTGCCAGCTCAAAGACGTCATGTGCCGCTCCATGGGCGACGTGAATGGCCGATTGGTGTTTCCACGGCATTCTGTAACGTCCGTAGAATGCGTTCACGTGAGGGCCCCTCATGAAACTCGCTTCGTCCCGTGACTCAACTGGGGAGGTTTCCCTCGCGACCTGAATGGTTTTGGGCGCGCTGCTACAGCCCATCGCAAAAACACAAATTGTGAGAAGTCTAAGCGCTAAATGCATAGAGTCACCCTCCAACCTTTATGGCCGGAAGGTGACCTGCAACCAGCAGACCGCTAAAGCTTGCTCTTACGCCGCGGCAGAGACCCCACCGCTCATGTTGCGGCAGGACTCCCCACAGCTTCGACAGCTCTCCGCACAAGCTTTCATTTGCGCGTCATCGTCCATTGTCTTACAACTCTCTTCGCAGCGGCGACACGCCTCAGCGCAAACCCCACAGGTCATTGGATGCAGCGGGGATCCTGAGAGCATAAATTTCGCGCTGTTTTCGCACGCGTCAGCACAATCCATCAGGCTTTGAAAATGCTCAAACTTCGCGTGTTTTCCGCCCTTTTCAAGACAGTACTGAATCGTTTCGAGACAGCTCGACTGGCAGCTTTGGCATTCGTCGATACATTTTTGCATTTCGTCATTATGACTCGCTACATGGGGCATAAGATCTCCTTTAGAAAGTGCGTTATGGCTCCGTATGCTGCGATCTGAATGCCAGCCGCCGACGATTTGTGCGGTTTGACGCTTGCAGAGTGATGATGAGACGGTCGCTTCTATGCAAGCTCCTAAATCTCACAACTCAACTCGGGAGCGCTGGCATCTTCTGTTGCAAATAAACCGAATACTTGACGGTCCGATGGTGGTGTTGGCTCTGATCTGGCTCGCAATTCTCGTTTTGGATCTGATCCAGGGATTGAGCCCACTATTTCGTCAGGTCTCGTTTGCCATCTGGATGCTATTTATTGCCGATTTTTGTTTAGAACTATTCATTGCGCCGAGTAAGGGCAGGTATTTACGCAAAAACTGGATCACTCTCATCTCCCTTTTTATTCCCGCGTTGCGAATACTCAGAATGTTCCGAGCGTTTCGACCTCTACGATTGCTCCGCATGGCGCGCGGTCTTAATCTTATGAGAGTCGTTACGACTGCGAATCGAACGATTAGCGCTCTTCGGCGAGGTCTTCGAGCGCGAGGTTTTGGATACGTACTCGCCCTTACCATCCTCGTAAATATTCTCGGTGCGGCCGGCATGTACGCTTTCGAGCACGACCTCGGCGATCCGAATGGTCTGAATGACTTTGGAACCGCTCTGTGGTGGACAGCGATGATGCTCACCACAATGGGGTCACAGTATTGGCCGAAGACCCCTGAAGGACGACTCCTTGCTCTCCTTCTTGCCACCTACGCTTTCGCGATCTTCGGCTACATTACCGCGGCCGTAGCAAGCTTCTTTGTAGGTCGGGATACTGCCCGGCTACAGAACGCGAAGAAAAGGGCTGGAATACCGGCGGCGGACAAAGACGCGCGTATTTCACGAAGCTGATAACCGATTAGGGCTGAGCCAACTTGAAGCAGTTTTGCGAGTCCTATCGCCAAACCGCCCCTTCCATCCACTCGGCGTCAAACATATAGAAACTATATTGCCATTTATGGCAACATTCAGTAATATCTAATCTAAGGCTAGGCTTATACGCCACCATTCGGAGGAAGAAATGGGTTTTCCGTCGAAATCTGAGTTAAAGAAGGTCCGGAACAAGCTGAAAAAAGCTCAGGGCACCCTCATACTCAGTCCCAATCCCACTCCCCTGCAGAAGTTTCGCTGGGACATTTGCCAAAAGTTCGTGACCTACAAACAACAGCATGACCTCACGTAGAAGAGATGGCCGAGATCCTGGGCACTGACAAGGCAAAGGTCAGCAAGATCCTGCGCCACAGGATCGAGAGCTTCTCGACAGATCGGCTGCTGACGATGCTCCAAATCATCTATCCGGAAACGAAGCTTAAGGTTGCATAAGTGAGAACATTGAACTTGAAACAAATGGAGGACTGTCTACAACTTGAATTCAAGTACCCCAAGATTGAATGCCCGCGTCATTTTCGGTTTCGCGGCGTTTTTTTATTTATTCATTAAACAAAACTTATGTAATAAAAGGACGCTTTTCATCTTGGTGGATCCGGAGCCATGTCGCCCAAGTCCGTAGGAAGCTCAACAAAAAACGTCGTACCTCTTCCAGACTGGCTCTGAACCCAAATCCTGCCCTTATGCAATTCCACCAGATTACGGGTAATATAAAGACCCAACCCCATTCCGCTGATCGATTTTTCCCCGGCAAATCTCTCAAACCTCTGAAAGACCTTCGTTAAATTCTCTGACGAGATACCAGGTCCGTTGTCCCGAACACTAATTACAACCTTCGAGTCCATCTTTTTTATACCCAGCTCGATGGGCTGACGCTCGCCGTACTTAATCGCATTTGAAAGTAAATTTGTAATGACTTGATCGATACGTAACGGGTCCCAGTTGCCTATTACGTCCGATGTGATTACCGTACGCAATTGTATTCCCTTTTCCTCAAGTTCAGAACCGAAGCGCTCTACAACCGTTTGGATGATCGTCTTCAAGTTGATCGATTCGAGATTAATTTTGAGCCTGCCGTGAGTCAGACGAGACAGATCCAACAGATCCTCAACAAGTCGCCGGAGGCGTTCCACAGTCTGATCAGCCGCGTTCACAAAGTTTTCATGCTCATCTCGACTGACCATCGACTCTTTCGCTCGTTGACTGATTGCCCGCTTTTCTAGCTCCGCACGAAGCTTTAAGCCCGTTAAAGGAGTCTTTAATTCATGGCTAACAATCGAAATGAACTCATCACGTTCTCTCAAGGCTGCCTCCGCGACTTTCCGAGCTTCTAAAGCGCCCAACAGTGCCTCACGCAATGCACCGCCTAGGCCTGTCAGTAGCAATCCCGCAATTGTAAAGAGAGCAATTCGGATAAAGTCCTCAACGGACTCAAAATGAGCGGAGCCGCCTGAACCTAAAAAGAAAAAATTCATACCGAATGCTGTGCATAGCGTTGTCAGAACGCCAGGACCGTATCCAACGGCTACAGAGACGACGACAACGGGAACTATTGTCATGAAAAAAAGATTCCGCTCGACTGCGGAGCGAAGCGCGACGTTTAGCATCAAGGCACTGGCGCTTAATACCAAGGCAAACCCATAGCGCACTACCCAACTACGGTCGCGAGTAATCACTGGAATCCATCTTTTCAGCATAATTCGTCCTTTAATGCGACCTTTGCACATTGCTCCTAGGATGCCAATAATCGCAAATACCCCACCTCCTCAAATGGCACCCGTGAGCCACCGTGATCTGGTCAAATGCCGGCACGCTTCTTGGAAACTTTCCTGAGCACCCCCGCGTCTAATGCGCGGATGCAATCTGAGGCAAGAAACCCGTGCAGACAAAGACCCCGGAATCCAGAGAGCGCCCTCTTAATAGAGCCGTATTACTTGCTGCAGTACTCGTCTTTGTCCTTTGGTTTTTACGGAAGATCGCCTTCATTGTCCCATCAGAAGTGGATATTGCAAGGAGGCCGAACTTTATCAACGTCTCTCTGATGAGTACGGTAATTTCCTCAAGCTTCTCTTGAAAAATGCAGACCTTCACATGCGTTACTGGTGTGAAATTTGCCCGTACTGACGATGATGCAGAATGCCGCGTATCGACCAAAGCGTCAAATTCTCTCTCTCATTGTCATTGCGACATTAACTTTGGCACTGCTCGCCATTCTTTACCTAACAAGATATTTGATTTTGATTTCTCTCATTGGGATAGGATTTGGAGTTCTTCTCGCGCCGGTGATGAATCTGATGCAGGAGCACTTTCGAGTGCCAAGAGCGTTGAGCGCTCTCACCATGGTGATTCTAATTCTGGGTGGCACTGCCGGGCTAATCTACGGTCTCGTCGAACTTGTATCGGATCAGGCTCAGCTCTTTATCTCAAGAGCACCGGATCTGATCTCTTCGATCCAGTCCCAAGTTGATCGCTGGCTGGATCGCTATCCCTGGATTGAAGAACAGGTCCGACGCCTTAATCTCGCTGCAACGATGCGAACTACACTCGCCACCCTATTTCAGGGGGTCCAAACAAGCCTAGCCGTGCTAGCGGGTTTCGTGCTCATTCTGACCATCTCAGTTTATACAGCCATCAACTCGAGATCCTACTTTCACGGGGTGTTAGCGCTTTTCCCTGCTTACCTAAGGCCTAAGGCAGGCGTGGTGCTTCATCATTCTGCCACCGTGCTTCGTCAATGGTTTAAGAGCCAACTGACGGTCATGGCAATCAGTGGCGGGGGCACCACGTTAGGCCTCTGGATCTTGGGAATCGATTATTGGCTTTTACTCGGGTTAGCGACCGCGATACTAGGCTTTATTCCTTACATTGGCGCATTTCTCACCGTGATTGCGGCAGCATTAGTTACTTTAGGCTCGGAACCCAACAAAATCTGGTGGGTGCTTGGCATCTATTTCGCTGTTCAACAACTCGAAGGAAATGTGACCATGCCGCTCGTAATGAGGGGCGGGGTCCAACTTCCTGAGGTACACCTCATCTTTCTCATGCTGATCATGGGGAGTCTATTTGGAATCCCAGGTGTGTTTACAGCGCCGCCACTTCTTGCTGTGGGTCGCAGTATTTTTCTCATGACTTACGTGGATCAGATGAACCGTCGCATTCATTCAACGGAAGTCGGTGTCATATCGTCGAAAAAGCATGAGCGTCGCGAACACAAGTCCGCCTAAGTATCTTCACTGAATATTTCGCACCTTCACCTGGAGGCGCTGTCCTTGAACAATCCTGCTGCCGGTCAGGCGGTTGACTCGCTTAAGTTCCGGCACGCTTAAACGATACCTCTTAGCAACTGAAACCGGGCTAGAAACGACGTAGCGGTTTCTACCCGGCTTGCCGAAGTTTCCGGAATCCAAAGATCGTAAGTGCTAAGATCGACCTGCGTGATTTCACGGTCAAATGCGGATTGCAGTCCCTGAGCTCTTTTCTCTTGTCTAGGTAGTGATTCGTTTTCAGTCCATACCTACGCCCCATCGCTCGAATGAATTGCATGCTGCACGCCACGGCGGTCACAGCGCCCGCATGAACTCGACTAGATCACTCTTTTCCTCTGGGTTGAGCTTTGTTCCAAGCACAACGTTAAAGAATTCGACAGTATCCTCGAGAGTCAGCAACCTCTGGTCATGCAGGTAGGGCGGCGACTCCTTTATTCCGCGCAAAGGGAACGTCTTTATCGGACCGTCCTGCTTCGCGAGCCTGCCATTTACCATCTGCGGCTTATAAAACCGCTCAGTCCTAAGATTGTGCATCAAATTGTCCGTATAAAAGGGCGGCACATGGCATACAGCGCATTGGCCCTTGCCAAGAAATACTTTTTCGCCGCGCATTTCAGCCTCGGTCGCTTTCGCAGGATCTAGCCGCCCTAGAATCGTCAGCTTCGGAGCAGGAGGAAAGTCAAGAAGCTCCTGAAACTCTGCCATAAACTGGACCTGACTGCCGCGCTCCAATGGGTTGATTCCTTTTTTCGTCGCGATAACGGGGTCGCCATCGAAATATGCAGCTCTCTGTTCGAATTCGGTAAAATCCTCGACACTCTTCAGTGCGCGTTGCGAACCAAATAATCGCTGAATATAACACCGCGCAGGCTTGGCGTATCGAGCCGGTGGCGCAATTCCTGGGGCCGAATGTCGCCAACAAGATGCGTCGCCGCATTCGTATGCCCGTTCACGTGACAATCAAAGAACATCACGCCTCGGTGAGGTTTCTCTGAGCGTCGATCCTCAGTTTGATTAAACTGTTGCTGTGGAAATGGGGTTAGAAGAAAAAGGGGAAATGGTCTCTCCCAAATGGTCGTGAATTGACTACGTCAGGGCAAATTTCCACAACACTATCAAATGAAGACACAAACACTGAAGCAAAGGGCATGCACAACTATGAGGAAATGAAAAAATTGATCGCTGAAAAACGCTATCATTTTGTAAAGACGTTCGAAACTGCAGATTTTACGAAGCAATATATATACTCTTTTGATCTCGCAAATGGAGAAAAGTGGAAATTCAATTTTTCAATTCCTTTGGATGGCGTCAGTTCGTGGGAAGACTACTTAAGTAAATCCAAAAACGCAGAGTCAGACCGGAGAGCTCAAATCGGCGAGGCAGTCTCAAAGGGGCGGTTTAGATTATTGAATGTGGACGTGATGATAGTTCAGCATTGTAAAATCGTTCAAACGGGAGAACTGATCCGAGCACAAAAGATCACCGATATCGGGTCGGGCACCGGAAATTTCTCGAGAATTTTCCTGCAAGCAAAACACCGTGTCTTCGGGGTCGAGCCCTCGCAAAACTTTCGATTAGCTGCTGAACGCCTGCTTTCGCAGTTTCCGAATTACATGAGCATTGAAGGCAGCGCCGAGAAGACTACTCTTTCGGATTCGAGCGTCGACCTCATCTCCGTAGGCCAAGCCCTCCACTGGTTCGATATTCCAGATGCGCATATCGAGTTTCAACGAATTCTGAAACCGAAATCCCCGATAGTTCTTGCATGGAATTTTGCAGTGCCTGATTCACCTTACTTTTCGGAATACAAAAAAGTCCTGAAAAAGAACGGCTCGAGCGAAGGATCACAAAGTAACGAGGCCGAGGTCATCCATCAAGAATTGATCACGTCGTTCTCCGCTGACGGCTTCTCAAGGCACAAATTCCACCATGAACAAAAATTAGACTGGGAGGGTTTCGTTGGCTTGAAACTTTCTGGCGGCGAAATACCCGTCGCAGGAAAGCCAGGACACAAGGAAGCGCTTGACGATCTCCACGCATTCTTTGGCTCCCTACAGAAGTCAGGTGAAGTATCCATCCCCTATGAGACGCGCGTGTATGTTGGATTTCTGCCAAGGTAAGCGATGAATCGTAATTTGTCCTTGCCAGTGCGTAACTGCGTTCCTAAAATATTAAGAAATCTGCGCGAATTTCCAGCAGGCCCAAAGGAAATGGATATGAAATTTGGTAATTTTCTCACCATTGCGATGTCGTGCTTATTTTTATGGAAAACAGCCTTCGCAAACGATGGTGTCGCCGCTTTTGGACTGGGGGGGAATCGAGTTCAAGAAATCCGAGGAAATCGCAATGCTCTCGGAAAGACTTGAAATAGAACGCAGTCTGATTCGAGTCGATTACGTTTTTGAAAACCAATCCACAAACAGCATCAAAACAGTCGTATCGTTTCCAATCCCTGAGCTTGAAACGGATCTTGAATACAATCCCGCCGAGCGGGAGAATGACGCACTCGACAAGATGAATTTCCAGGCGTGGGTCGACGGTAAACGAGTTAAGATTCGTACTGCTTACGAGGTATTTGCAGACAAAAAACCTGGCAATCAAGCAGCGCTCCTTCAGAAGCATGAAATGTTCATTGAAGACGCTACAAAGGCCTTTGCTCAATTCAAAAAACTAGAAAAAATAGCTCAGAAGGAACTACTCGATTCTGGCTTATGTAGGAAGGCTGATTGGGGCGACAACGAGCATTATTACTGCCTTTGGAAATTTCGAAAGAACTTCTATTGGGAACAAATATTCCCTCCCGGAAAGCAAGTTAAGGTGCGACATCAATACAAGCCCGTTCGAGGCTTGGCACTTTATCTTTCGCGAGTGCTCGATCAGGGAGAAGGATGGATCCAGACTTATTGCATTGAGAAAGATGTTCAAAGCTGGCTTCAAAAGACTCTGCAGGGATGGAGGGGCGCCGGCAGTGCCGCGGACGAACTGGAAACTGTTGAGTACATTTTTAAAACCGGTGCAACTTGGAAGGGTCCCATCCGGGATTTTCATCTCGTATTGAAAAAACCGAATATCGATTCGCGGATCTCGGTCTGCTTTGATGGACTTAAAAATACCGGTCCAACCACATTCGAGGCGAGACTCAAAGATCTCACCCCTAAACATGATTTAAAAATTCTTTTTCTTGATCCAGCAAGGGAACGCCATGAACGGAGATGAGTGATGCGACGTTTTTTGCTTCAGCAAACGGACGAAAAAGAGAGAGACCTTTGAATAAGCATCGCATGTCAGATTCTTTTGAACTCAAGGAATATTGTGATGGCAATAAAAGCGACTTGCTGGCGTTTATTGAGAAAAACCCAGCATCACCTGCTGCTACTGATTTGGCGGGATTCTTCCTAGACAAGATCATTCCTAGCTGCGGACGAGTTTATGACCTATTTCTGGAGAATCAGCGAGTAGCCGCCGCCTTCCTGATTGACGGCGTTGAGAATGCTTCCAATTCTGCTGAATTGTTTATTGTCGGCCTAACTGCATCCAGCAGATCGCTGTCTATAGTTGAACATCTGGTTTCGACCGCAGAGACCACAATCAGAGCCAGCAGACGCAGGTTATTGGAAATCGCAGATTTCGCGCTGATTCCTGGGCTCAACAGTCTTTTGACTCGGCGAGGATATCGGCTGAGTTACGAGATGATCATCATGGACCGGACCGAAGCCAAGTTATGGCCTGCTCCGAAAAGCTCCCTACCAACCGGTTGGCGATGGGTGCCGTTAACGGAAGAACTACAACGCCCTTATTACGAAGCCACAAAGAAGGCCTTTCGTCAGGTTAAGGGATCGAACATCACCGATTTCGAAAGCTTCTGCGAACGGAACCGAGATGCACGATATACGATCGAACTCCTTCTCACCGATAAAGATCTCGTCGCTGCGTTTGCCAAAGTCAGTCCTGACCTCGAACATCCTGAAAACGGAGAAATCATTTCTATTGGACGAGATCCTGATTGCCGCGGAATGGGACTCGGCGAACACATATTGGCGCGAGCACTGGAGCTACTCAAGCTGAGAGGTTTCGATAAATACACGTTGAGCGTGAATGCTGAAAACGAAACTGCGCTATCGCTGTATAAGCACTTCGGCTTTTCAGTGCGTGAGTCCACTCCAGTCCTGGGTTTGGAACTTCGAAAGACAGATCCCGCGTGAGTTTCAGTGAATGCTTTTCGAGGAATTCTCGATGCTGATTCCAAGGACAGTCGTTCGCCCCGCCTTGTACGTGCTCTCCTGTGTTAGTCTAATCGCAGCGACATCTTGCGCGCACTCACCAAAGCAACCGAGCTCCACGTTTGACCTTGAGGCAGGAAAGCTGATCGTGCCGGTTACGATTAACGGGAAAAAGTTGCGATTCATGCTGGACACAGGAGACAAGTCTGATGGATCGATCTGCTCCGAGCATGTTTCTGCTCTAAACTTGACGGAAATCCCAGGTAAGGCAGTTCGCGTTGGAGGCTGGGGCGGTAACAAGAAAGAATGGCCTTTACGACATTTCTACAGCGCCCATGAAGTCAAAATAGGCACAAGCAGCTTTCAACAAGTAGAACTCATTGAAGAGCAATCCTGCTCAAGCAATTTCGACGGCGTCATCGGGATCGGAACTCTCAAACAGCGCCGAACGTTGATCGATTACGTTTCTCATCAGATTTCATTCCCGGATCATGAAGTCACACTCACCTATTCCGTACCATTCGTATTTCAAAATGAGTCTGATATTTTGGTTACGGCCAAAATTGAACAGGCCGACGCTTCCAACTTTCTCCTGGATACAGGAGCCAGTTTAAACCATATCTCCAAGGAACTAGGGGTGCAGCTTGGGCTGAAAACAATCGCTGGCAAGAGTGTCGAAATTCGCGACTTGCTTGGGAACTCCGAACAGACTTCCTTTTTGTCGGCTAACAACTTCTGTCTTGGCGCCCTATGCAGAAGAAATGTGGAGCTAGTCGCCGGTCAGTTTCATCAAAATCGCAAATCTTACAAACGAAGCGGGATACTCGGCACGCCATTTCTCGATGGGCACAGATGGTTAATAGACTTTTCTAAAAAGGTCCTATTTTACGAATAGTCCTGGATCTTTGATCTTGATCAACGGCGGCTTCGTTCCTATATGAAAAATCAGCGCGAAGTAGCTAAAAAGCCACGCGCTTGGAAGCGCGCCATGTGAACGGGTCAAGCACACAAACCTGTGCCTTGCCGAACAATTCAGCAACTCAATCAACATAAATGGAACTCACTTCACAGAAAGTGAGTGGCAGAGGAAACCTGTGCCCGTCTTGCCCTGCCTCAAAGCGGCATACGCGCGAGTTTCTCCAGAGGACTCCGCAGTCGCGCCATCTTTCGACACAGCAATCGTCGCATGAACCGGAGACCATCCTGGGTTCGTGTTAAATCTAATGCCAATCTCTACGGCACCACCATTAGCCTTTTCTTTATGTGCCCCATTCCAGATTTCGTAAGGGAAGTTGGAGTTGGGGTACGAAGCATCCTGGGTCAGCGTAACAGTACGTTCTTTTCCAATCCCCGTAAGCCAGGAGCAATGTTCGCCATCCTGGTCATCTGAGAAGCAAGCATAGTATTGGTCATGGCAAATCATCGAGATTTCCTTCGCCATCGCCGTGCTGGACAATGCGAGCAAGGCCGCAAAAGCAAGATAACCTGCTTTCATAAATCCCCCTTATCGCGAAAATCTACATCTCGACAGACGCGCAATCAAAGAAAAAGAGGATTAAAACCGTGCGGGGGCGACAGGCTACAGCCCGCTGAAGCAGCAAAGGTATAGAAGTTCGATCGCCCGATAGCCGCTTCATGGGATAATCACCTTCGTCGCTACCCCAACGACGATAACGAACAGTACAAGATCCAGAATATGAGGCAGGCGCATCCTCCAGCAGCCATCGTCGCACGCGCCGGCAATTTTCAGCCAGGGCGGCCGGTATTGCTCCAAAACCGAAACCCTCCGGTCGACTGCCTGGGCAGCTCTGCGTCCACTTTCGACTGCGCCCTCGATACTCCACACGTCTGCCGCGGTTTTCGTATGCGCACCGGCCAAAAACAGGTTCGGAATCGTTGTCACTTGCTTTGGCCTATGCTCCTCATTACGCGTGTTGTTGACCCACTTCCGGTTGATTCCGCTGATATTTTCCGAATTGAAGTGCCATTCATGCCAGACTTCGATATTCAGAATAGAAAAGGAAGCGAGGCTCCGCCCCTGATTCGATTGTCGGATCTCGTTATCCAGCGAGCCGCAGCCCATAATTTGTGCACGAACCTCGTCTGTAAATTGAGCCTTGCTACAGCGCGATAGCGGGAGGCCGTAAACACGTCCTGGAACAGCGCTCACACATGCGGTTCCGGTCCAAAGTGATTTGACTCCCTCCCCCAAATCGACTGTTTCGTCCCAGACCTGTTCCTGGGCAAAGAGTGTCAGATTAAACTCAGAGTCCGCCACCACAACAGCAGTCCGCTTGCGCGAAAAGCGAATTGGCTCCCCGAATGAGATTCGGAATGAGACTTGGGTATGCGGTCCGTCCTGAACCAATGAGTGAAACTGCTTGCCTTCGTGACGATCCTCTAACCCGGCAGATCGCCCGAGGATTTCGGACGCGGAGAATGGGTCCGTTGCAATAATGAAGGCATCTGCGGTGATCGCTCTTCCGTCTGCAAGTTGAGCCGAGGAGATCTTGGAGCCATCGTAGGTTAGCTTTTCAAGCGCAGTCCCCCAGGAGGTGCCCACGCCCATTCCTTCAAGAAACTGTACCCACTTCTCAAACCAGTACTCACTGCTTGGACCGCGAAATAGAAGCCAACCATCGCCACCCTGATGCGTCCACGTTCCACCCTCCTTGTCGGGGCCATGAACATGGGCAGGCTTGCTGATGAACAGCTTGCAGAAAAATCGTCCGGCAGTGTGAACAGAGACTTGTCCCCAGTCAGAACCGATCCATGGCCCAAAGCAGGATCTCCAAAGACGATAGCTCCGCTCCGAGAGAACTCGCTCCCAGTAGTGCGCTGCACTTTTCGCGGCATAGAGGGACTCACTCCGGGTATTCGCGGTCCAGGCCTTCAGCATGAGCCAGCACCATCTCACCCAATCCATCCTCGACATCGAAAACATCTTTGGAATGTTTCTGAGCTTATGGTCGAAAAAGCGCGCGACGCCCTCATTGGGAAAAATACCAAAGTCGATAGGACGAGAAAGCGCCCGATCATAAATATTCCCGGTAGAGTCGAAAGGAATCTGGCGCAAAATGTCGAAGGTATTATGATACCAAGGACCCATTCCGTGCCAGGAGTACTCCGAAGGCGAATTTCCGTTCTCAGGCAGTCTAGCACTCCGGAAGAACCCTCCTGGTTCGGAACTCGATTCGTACAATTGCACCGAATGACCGAGTCGAGCCAGTTCATGAGCGGCGGTGAGACCAGCTATTCCCGCGCCGAATACCGCGATGCGCAGCCGCCTTGCCAGTAAACGCATAGAGCACCCTTCGGTAGTGAGTACCGAAAGGCGATCCCTGCAATCAACAGACCGCGTATGCATAGCCCGCTTTTTTTCTGAAATCATTACGGCCGATTCGTTCATTGAGCAGATCAACTTTACGCGTGAGCTCCCGAAGCGGGTGAAACGACCAGCTCAAGAAGGAAATCCAGGACAAACGCAAGAAAAATCATCGGGATTTCAGCCCAGCGCGTAAGCATAGGCGCTCATGCCTTCAGGTACCTTCCGGATTCCGCGCGAAGATGTCCTATTAGAAGTTCCGCCGGACGCGACAAAGTCCGGTTCCTTTTCACGGCAAGATAAAGCGGCGAAACGAGCGACGAGCGCATTCGCACGCGCGCAAGGCGCCCTTTCGCGATTTCCTCGCGAACCATGAAGTGTGGGAGCAGGGTATATCCGTAGCCCTGGATCGCGAGGCGTTTCTGAACTTCCTGATTATTGACTTCAATCACCTCCGCGGGCGCGATACTCAGGGAACGAAGCATCTGAAGAGCCGGATAGGGTTTCCCGTAGTCGACCAGCCGCGAGCCGATGTACGGTTCGAAGGACAGCCCATCGATCCTGAGCGGTTTCTTCGCTACGAGCGCGAATTTCACATCGGCGAGTTTCTCCAATTTGAGCGCCGGGTCCTGAATGCTCGTGTAAAACAAACCAACTTCAGCGGACCCATTTAAAAGTTCCTGCTGAATCGCGCTCGACGTCCCGGTGAAAAGCTGAAGCGCCACTCGGGGATGGCGCTTCAGGAGGGGCTTCATGAGATCAGGCATGACGTAATTGGCCAGATTATCGGAGACCGCGAGGCGCAGCGCACCGGTCAATTCGCCGCCATTCCGGGATGTGAGCGCCTTTATCTCGTCAATTTCACCGAAAATGCTTTCGCAGTGCTGCAAGACCGCTCGCCCCATCGGAGTGATCTCGACACGTCCGCCGCGAGTACGATCCAGAAGCAGCACGCCGATTTGTTCTTCGAGCTTCTTCACGGTCTTGCTGAGACCGGACTGGTTGACGCGGAGTTTCGTCGCGGCTTTGGAAAAACTTCTGAATTTCGCCACTTCGTAAAATTGCCTGAGGTGGTTAAGCAACATCTTACTTAGTCTAACCAGGAATACCTTGTATTCCAATTATATATTTTTATTCATAGGCAAAATAGACTAAATATCGCGCATGCTTTTGGTATGCCCCGCATCTTTCTCTCTGAATCCCACAGCTTATCGGAGTTCAAAAACTTCCCAAGGAGAAATCATGAAACCGCATCTCACCTTATTACTGACCTTACTATTGACCTTATTCTTCGCATTCCCATCTTTCGCGGCGGCAACAATCCCGTCCACGTTTCCCGACCTATTGGGGGAAGGAAAAATCCAAGTAATCTTTGAAAAACCCGTTCTTCTTTTGCCTTTTACACGCGATATGACGATCGCCGGGCCGACAATAAATCGTAAGGGAATCCGAACCCAGTGCTGGCTCTCATATGATGAGTACCCCAACCCTCGTGAAATCCGCGCCGGACAGGCTTTCCGAATTACGAAGTACAATGGCACGGGGACCTTTGTGCTGCGCGAGAATCTGGCGATCGCATGCAACAGCTATCACTCCAAGGATAATGGAGGATGCAGCGCGGATGGCGAGGTATGTTGGGGACCATCACCCGTCGAAACGCCGCTCGAAGACCTCCCCGCCCTTCTAAAGCCGTATCTCCGCTTCGAAGAGTTCCGACCGGGACCGGTCGAGCCGTTTCCTATCCGCTCGCTCGGCGGCGGAGATGAAAGCGACGCCTGGACATGGTGCGAGCAGAACTGTCGTCCCGACAACCGGAGCCGCTTCGACTCTGAGGAATGTTGGGGCTGCTTTTACGAAACGGGGATGCATTGCGAGTGGGCCGAGTCCTACCCTGTTGGCGTCTACGACCTTTCGTTTCCACTGCAATCGGGCGTCAAGACCTGCCCCGGCAACGGGTCCTTAACCAAATGCGACAAACAGGAAGATCCTAGTGGAGATCAATGCTATCGGAATACGAAGACTTGGGCGGTGGAAATGATCGGAAACACTTCTTTTAATTCCGGAACACTAACCAAAACGCTTCATGGAATCGCAAGATCGCCATACGCGCCCGAAGCCCGGATCACCCTGGAACTGCTGCGGGCGCCGACCGGAGATGCTGCCTACGCGGGGCTCAGGAATTACGAGGCCGACATTCAAATCGACTCCGCAAACAGACGGGAAGGATTTCGCGGCATCTGCAGCTTGCAGTACCGAGTGAGGTAATACCGGCCTGCGTGGTGCGACTTGCCGCGATCAGAAATATCCGCGCGGCCGTCGAATTTTCAAGTTTGTGGTATTGCTCTCGCTACAATAGAATCTCGTCATACGGCCAAAGCCGGAAACGAGTAAACAACCATGCCGCAACAGAAAAGGATCGCCATCATCGGGGCCGGAATCGCCGGTCTTTGTGCCGCTGGGTATGCGAAACGCGCGGGTTATGACGTGGACGTCTATGAAATGGGATCTGTCCCCGGCGGCCTGGCAATAAATTGGAAACGAGGCGATTATACCTTTGAAACATGCATTCACTGGCTCCTCGGCTCCAACCCAGGCAGCGAATTTCGCTCCTGGTGGCGGGAGCTTTTCGATATAGACGAAATCAAATTTCACGATCCGGAAGAATATTCGAGCATTGAGTCCGAGAACGGCGCGTCACTCACCATCTACCGCGATGTTGAACGAATGGAGCGCGAACTGCTAAGCAAGGCGCCAGAGGACGAGATCGAAATCAGGAATTTGGCAAATGCCATTCGTCGATTCTCGCGAATCGATCTGCCGGCGAACTTCGAATTGAATTTCCAGAACATCGTCAAAATGGCCAAGCTCCTCCCCCACCTTCGCGAAATGAGCCGTTGGTCCCAAATCACCTTGGCCCAATACGGCAAACGGTACGAAAATCCGCTGCTGCGCAAATTCTTCGGCGAAAGCAGCATCTCGGAACTTTCTGCAATTGCCATCGTCTTTTCGCTTGTGTGGATGAATCAAAAAGACGGTGGCTATCCGATCGGCGGGTCCACCTCATTCATTCTCCCCATTGCCGAGCGTCTGGTCGCGCTCGGAGGACGTATCCATTACAAAGCGAAAGTGAAATCGATTCTCGTTAAAGACGATCGTGCTATCGGGCTTGAGCTATCTGACGGCAAACGCGTCTATGCGGACTGGATCATTTCCGCTGCTGACGGGCACGCCACGATTTATGAGATGCTCGCAGGAAGATATCTCGACAAAAAATTGGACGCGATCTACCGCGATTTCAAAGCCTTCCCTTCATACATTCAAGTATCCTTTGGTATCAAAGACGATGGCGCGGGCCTTCTGAATCGACTCAAAGCCCAACCCGAGTATCTCACGCTCATCCTGAATTCGCCCATGGATATCGATCCAGAAACGCGCTGTGCTCAACTTTCACTGCGCTTTTTTCATTTTGACCCGACATTCGCGCCCGAGGGAAAACTCACAGTAACCTGCTTCATTGCTACGGAAAATTTCGAGTATTGGACCTCGCTTCGTACGAATGACCCAAACTTTTATCGGTCCGAGAAATCGCGAATCGCGTCAGCTGTTCTGCAGAAACTGGAATCAAGGCTTCCGGGCATTAGCACACAAGTGGAGGAAACCGACATTTCCTCTCCCGCGACTGTTATTCGTTACACGGGCAACTGGCGAGGCAGCATGGAAGGGTGGCTTCTTACGCCAAAGACCGGGCCAAAACCACTCAGTATGAAACTCCCAGGATTGCAGGGATTCCGTATGATCGGACAATGGATCGCTCCTGGCGGGGGCATCCCCTCCGGTCTGATGACCGGACGGGCTGTCGTGCGCGAACTGACAAAAAGGGACGGAATCGCCTGGCCGAGCTGAATTCATCTAGCCAAATAGTTTTCAGCTTACCTCGGTTACGGAGGAGAAGAACTGCGCCTCTTCCTGGGTTGCCCCGGGCAGCTTCAACCGAGGATCGTTGGCGCTCTTAGGACTTCTTCACGCGATAAATCACGACCGGCATCAGACCAATCCAAATCAAAACCAAGCCCCAGAACTCTCCAGCCGCCACGTTATAGGTCTGAAGTACTTCATTCCAGCTCAGATTGCGATTGATCACGAAGGTCTCGACGAGCACGGTGGCGACGAACCACCCTGCGCCGACCAAAATCGCTTTTTTAAAGCTGTTGATTCTGAGCTTACTCCAGACCAGCAGAACGAAGGCGGTCCACAACGCAATGCCGGTCAGAGAAGATAACTGATGAGCTAATGGTTCGCCGATACCCAGAGCGGTTTTCATGCCCAGCTCTCGGATCGCACCGTTCACGAATGCAAGGACGAAAAGTCCGAGCCATGCCAATGCCGCCCTGACAGTAATGTTCATCGAATTTCCCGTATTTCCAAGGCGTCAGAGCCTCGCCATATCAATCACGAATCGGTAACGAACGTCGCTCGTTAAAACGCGCTCGTAAGCCGTATTCACCTGCTCGGGTGCAATGACTTCGACTTCAGGCGTTATTTTGTGTTTGACGCAAAACTCCAGCATTTCCTGCGTTTCCTTGATCGAGCCAATCACCGAGCCGGCATAGCTTCTACGCATCATGATCAAGGGGAACGGATGAATGACCATCGGCTTCTCGGGTGCTCCGACCGCCACAAGAGTTCCATCGAGCTTGAGCAGCCCGAAGTAATCCGCCATGTTGATATCGGCTGAGATCGTGTTGATGATCAGGTCGAAACTGCCCGCGAGCTTGTTGAACACGCTTGGGTCCTTCGTCGCCACGAAGTGGTTAGCGCCCATCCTGTGCGCATCTTCTTTCTTCTTTTCCGTCTGGCTGAAAACCGTAACCTCCGCGCCGAGCGCGCGGGCGATCTTCACGCCCATATGGCCCAGTCCCCCCAGGCCCATAATGCCGACCTTCTTACCCGGGCCAGCCTTCCAATGCATGAGCGGCGAATAGAGAGTAATACCCGCACAAAGGAGCGGAGCCGCCCTGTCAAGGGGGAGTGACTCCGGGATTCGTAGAACGTAATTTTCGTCGACGACGATCACGTTTGAATAGCCGCCCTGGGTCACGGTTTTTCCGTCACGCTCGAGAGCCCCGTAAGTAAGCGTGTTTCCTTCGAGGCAGTACTGATCGAGACTCTTTCTACAATGTTCGCAAGTCCGGCAGGAGTCGGTAAAACAACCAACTCCGACGTGCTGGCCAACCTTATATCTGGTCACCTTCGACCCGACGGAACGAACTACACCCGCGATCTCATGACCCGGCACCATCGGAAATAGCGTCGACGTTCCCCATTCGTTTCGAGCCATGTGGATATCGGAGTGGCAGATGCCGCAAAACTTGATGTCGATCACGACATCATGCTCCCTGGGGTCACGACGTTCAAACGAGAACGGTCTCAATGGAGCCTTGACTGTAGGCGCGGCATAACCTGTGGCTTTAATCATGGATGGGTCCCTTCCTGACCTTCCTCTCTCACAAGGTTTGTGGCGATGAACAGCGGAGTTTATGCTGCAGCAGATATTTTATGTCCGCTCATCTTACGACATGACTCAGCACAGCTTCGGCATCGCGCGGCACAGGCTTCCATCTGATCGTCATCTGATATTGAGTTGCAGCTCTGCTCACAGCTTTGACACGCTTCCGCACAAACGTCACAGGTCATCGGATGCATCGGCGATCCCGAGAGCATGAAGTTCGCGCTGGTTTGACAGGCCTCGGCGCAATCCCGAAGGCTTTGAATATGTTCCGGTGCCGCGTGTCTTCCGCCAAGTTCAAGGCAATACTGAATAGTCTCGAGGCAAATCGAATGGCAACTTTGACACTCTTCGATACAGTTTTTCATTTCTTCATTGTGGCTTGCTAAATGAGGCATGGGTGCTTTCTCCTAAACGGGTTTCCCCTTCAGGGCTTGCGATAGAGATGCCAGACGTGCAGACGACTAAAGAATGCTACGGAAGAATCTCAAAGTGCCGAATGGGAGGCCGAATGGGTCTTCCATCCGCGTCCACGGTTTCAATTTTCGAACCTGGAAGAATTCGCATTTTCGGTGGCGCGCCCAGACGAACGCCGGGCTTCTTCGTAATCCGAAAATTTTCCATCGGAACGTTGGTGCCGCGGGTATAAATCTCACCCATGACCGTTTCCACCTGCAACTCCGGCAGGCTGCGGATCCAGTCCACAAAAGAAATTGTCCGTCCGCCCACCCTGACCGTATGCCTGCGCAAATTTCCGGCGAGTTGCTCATATCCGACGGTCATGTATAAGGGCGCACCATCCTCCAACGCATTCATCACTTTAAAAAGGTTTTCGGCCGGATTCTCGCCATAAGCGAGCGGACCGAAAAAATCCTGCGCGATATCGTACTTCTTAGGTGAGCCGAACGCGTTGATCATTTTTTCCAAAGGTACGTTTTCCAGAAATTCGTCGTCCCAGAATTGCAGTCGTCCCGAGTTCAGAAGAGTTTCAGCCGGTTTCCTCGGCGCGTGATACCCGATGGCCAGAACGCGTGCACGGTCCTGAAAGGGCCGC
>DATDSK010000315.1:0-16270 GCA_035291325.1 Bdellovibrionota bacterium
GTGAGAAACCTTGTGTCCGGTTGTGGGACCTTTTCCGCAATAATCACAAACACGTGCCATGGCTCTATCCAATTCCTTTCGGTGAAGGGACCCTACCCTAGTGGAATCCCTTGTTTTTTGCAAGAGTGAAAAGCGGCTAAAGCCCGGACGGCCAAATTTCCGCAAATCGAAGTTAACTTAGAACTTTGTTTCTGGCGCCCTCCTGTGCGAAAAAAGAGGCGTGAATCCATCTGACTCGAACGAACTCGGCACTTCACCCCTGGGTACAGTACGACGCGCGGCCGCGGTTCTCGCGATGCTACTGGTCGGAATGATCTTAGGGGTCCTGACCTTAGCCTTCTTTATGGCCGGGGATCTTTATGAATATCAGGATACTGTCGATGGGGTCCATCTGCCTTCCGTCGATGCGATCGTGTGCCTTGCGGGGGGGCGCGGCCGGATCGCCGCCGCCGGGGACATCTGGTATCGTTATCGAGAATCACGGAATCATCTCCCTGAACTTTATCTTTCCGGCCTCGGTCCGCAATCGACCTGGAATCTTCTCGGCCGTCAATTTCGCAGCGGGGTGCGGGACGTGATTCGTCCTGAAAACGTCATTATTGAAAAAGAAAGTTTCAACACAGTCGCGAACGCGCGTTGGCTGGCGCGGTACGCCGTGGAGCATAACTGGAGCCGGATTCTTTTGATGACATCGCCTTATCACATGAAGCGGGCGCGGTATATTTTCGAGCGCGTCGCTTCAGGTATGGGAAAACGTCTGGCCATAGAAACTCTATCCGTTTATCAGGAGCCGTTCGAGCCAGGGGAGTGGCGTACAAATTTACACGGAATCAAAGTCACGGTCATCGAGTACGTGAAATGGGTTTATTACCGTTATTTCTGGAAACCTGAAACAGGCATGTAAGTTGCCACAGCTCCGGATATGGAGCCCCTTGTTCTACAGCTAGCCAGGTTTGTCACGGCGGCTGAATTTGAGGACCTATCCCCGGAGGCCGTGGAGCAGCTCAAAATCAGGATTTTGGACGCGCTCGGTTGTGCCATCGGTGCCGTTGAAGGGGACCCCGTAAAAATCGTGCGAAAGCACGTGAAGGATCTCGGTGGCCGGCCGGTGTGTTCATTGATCGGAGGAGGACGGACATCTCCAGAGCACGCGGCCTTTTATAACAGCGCTTTGGTGCGGTACCTGGATTTTAACGACAGCTATCTCGCCAAGGGCGAGACTTGTCATCCCAGCGATAATCTGGGGGCGATTTTAGCGGCTTCTGAGTATAGGGGCGGAACAGGAAGCGACCTGATTCTTGCTCTCGCCATAGCCTATCAGGTTCAGTGCCGGTTAAGCGACGAGGCTCCGGTTCGCGCCAAGGGCTTTGACCATACCACCCAGGGCTCGTATGCCGCCGCCGCTGGCGTGGCGAAGGCGCTTGAGCTCGACATTGAACAGACCGCTCACGCAATTGCAATCGCGGGAACGGCATACAATGCCTTGCGGGTCACTCGAACGGGAGAACTCTCGCATTGGAAGGGACTCGCGTATCCAAATACCGCTTTCGGGGTCATTCACGGCGCGTTCCTCGCGATGGAGGGCATTACCGGCCCCCTCGAGGTTTTTGAGGGAAACAAGGGCTTCATGGATTCCATCGCCGGTCCTTTCGAAATCGACTGGGATTCGGAAAACCTCGAGCGCGTCACCCGGACGATCATCAAACGCTATAATGCCGAAATTCATTCTCAGTCGGTTCTTGAAGGGATTTTCGAATTGAAGGATCGCGAGAAGTTCTTGCCTTACGAAATCGAGCGGATCGAGATCGATATATTCGATGTCGCCTATCACATCATCGGTGGCGGTGAAGAGGGCCCGAAAACCACGATTCGCACGAAAGAAGAGGCCGATCACAGTCTGCAGTACCTTGTCAGCGTCGGGTTGCTCGACGGCGAGGTTACGCCCGCGCAGTTTCAACCGGAGCGGATCGTGGCGGATGATGTACAGACTCTTCTCACTAAAGTCATTGTAAGGCCCTCTTCTGCCTACAGCCGGCGGTTCCCTGAGGAGCTTCCGGCGATGATCGCGGTTCATCTCAGGGGTGGCGAGGTTCTGCGAATCGAAAAGACTGATTATGAGGGATTCTTCACGCGTCCGATGTCGTGGGAATCCGTGGAACGCAAATTCAACCGTTTGGCCAGTCCGTTTTTGAGCGAGAGATTGCGACGAGAGTGGATGCAGGTCATCCGCGACCTCGAGATTGTCGATCTCTCGGACCTGACGGAACTTTTCAGAAGAGTCCATCTCGTCAAACTGCGCGCAGCATAGGAGCAAAACATGGAGCGACAAAGAGCTTTTCCGTTTATCCGAATGAATGAGCCGGAACCGAAACCACGTTCGCGCGGAATTACCGAAATCCGCGGCCCTTACTACTCTGTCATGGGTCCGAACTATCTGAAGGATGTGCTCGGGACGATGGATCGTTACATCGACTCCCTGAAGTTCGCGGGCGGTTCTTTTTCACTTATGCCCCGAAGTGAAATCCGGAATCTCATAGAACTCTGTCACGAACATAACGTGCTCGTTTCGACGGGGGGCTTCGTCGAGTATGTGCTCACCCAAGGCCCCGATGCCGTACGGGCCTACGTCGATGAATGCAAGTCGTTGGGGTTCGATATCGTCGAGCTTTCTGCGGGGTTCATTACGATTCCGACCGATGACTGGCTACGCCTTATCGAACTGGTGCGAAAGGCCGGTCTCAAGCCCAAACCGGAAGTGGGAATTCAATTCGGAGCGGGGGGGGCCAGCCGGGAAGAGGAGCTGAAAGTCGAGGGGACCTCTGATCCCGGCTGGGCGATTGCACGTGCGAAAAGGTTTTTGGATGCCGGCGCGTACATGATCATGATCGAGTCGGAAGGCATCACTGAGAACGTAAGTTCCTGGCGGGTCGACGTTCCTGGAAAGTTTGTCGACAATCTGGGTCTTGAGAACCTGATGTTTGAGGCGGCAGATCCGGACGTATTCAGCTGGTACATCAAAAATTACGGGCCTGACGTTAACCTATTCGTGGACCACAGTCAGATTGTTCAACTGCAATGTTTGCGTGCAGGGATCTGGGGCGTCCAGAGCCTTTGGGGTCGCGTCATTACCTATCGTGACAAAGAAGCGGTATCGAGTACGCGGATTGCAAGTTAGCCGTTCGTCGACGCCCAGGGTGGCGGACGAAATATCAGGGAGAATAACCTATGGACGCGTTGCAGCTTTTGAGGACCGATCACGAAAAAATCCGGGCGCTCTTCAATGACATCCGGCACGCGGACAGCAAAGAGTTGAAACGCGAAATTTTCGATAGGATCAAAGACGATCTCGATCTTCACGCGCATATCGAAGAAACGGTCTTCTACCCAGCTTTCGCGGATCGTGACGAGTTCGAGGAAATCATCGATGAGTCCTATGATGAACATCAGGAAATGACGGACCTGCTCGAGGAAATTGACGAAACGGACATTGATGACGAAACGCTGTTCGATGATGACATCGAGGAGCTTGCGGAAAATTTCGAATACCACGTGAGCAAAGAGGAAGCGGAGTTCTTTCCGATCGTCGGTCGCGCGCTGACGAAATCGCAGTTGGAGGATCTGGGGAGATTGCTGGACGAAGCCAGACAGAAGCTCGCGGCGGCCTAGGCGGCCCGTTTTCCTGAATCACTGGCTTCGAGAGATTTCAGTTGAATGAATTGCGCCAAGTCCGAAGAACGCAGGAGGCCGATCAGGCGATTGCCGTCCGTCATCGGAAGGACGCCCAATGGCGCGGTCGCGAGATCCGGAATCACGTCTTTCAGAAGTTCCGTGAGCTCGACCGATCGATTCGCCGTGATCTGAACATCTCTGACGTAGGTCCTGTCTCGTGAGTCTTTTGGAATCATTTTGATGCTATCTAGGAAAATCAAGGCCGGCGAACCGCTCGCGGTTGAAACCGGAAGTACGGGCGACTTCACGCGCATCATTTCGCTGGCCGCTTCGTCGATGGATTGGGACTCGTGCATTGGCGTGAGTCGGACGCCGAGGTCTCCGACGCGGATGTTTCCAAGTAAACCACGGCTGATCAGCATCGAGAGCTCCGCTTGAGCGGCGCTATATATGAAAAACGCGATCAGGATAAGCAGGAAATTGAAAGTAAATGCGCCAAAGAGTCCGAGGACCCACGCGAAGACCCGACTGACATTCACCGCAGTCCGGGTCGCGCGCAGGGTGCCGACGCGTGTCGCCAGCACCGACCGGAGTGCGCGTCCTCCATCGAGCGGAAAAGCCGGAAGAAGATTGAAAACGGCCAAGGCAAGATTAGTATAACCGAGCCAGTGTCCGAAAAGTATGAGGTCAGGTGTTTCGGCCGAGCGATTGAGTAAGTACATGAGGGCGGCTATGCCGAGACTCACGACGGGGCCGATAATGGCGAGCTTGAATTCCGAATATCGGCTTTCCGGAATACGACTCATCTCGGATACGCCCCCGAGCATCATCAGCGTGATCCCTTTGACTTGAATTCCAAGCGATTGGGCGGTTAACGCGTGGCCGAATTCGTGGAGCGCGACCGACACGAGGATGGCCAGCGAAAACAGGATTCCCCAGGACAGTCGCCCCAGGGTCAGCTCGTATGGATCCACACAGGCGGATTGCGCCGCGAGCGGAAGCTGAAGGACGGCGATAAAGGTCGTATACGCCAGAAGAATGAGCAAACTGATGTGGATTTTGAGATCGATTCCCCTGATTCTGATAACTTTCCAGCTGGCTGTTCCGAACATTTTCGATCCTCTTGGTGTTTACCAATCTGACTGCAAGACCGGAACCCCGCTATCAATGCGCGCTTGCCATGCTTCTGGGGAGATGGCATTCTGCGTCCGTGAACTTTGAAGCCTGGTTTCAGTCAAATCACCCGTCCGGACTGCCTGAAGCATCTATTCCGAACCAAAGCATCGAGGCAGTCCTGCGGCTCGCCGCCGAGGGGGCGACCGTCCCATTCATCGCCCGTTATCGAAAAGAACAAACGGGCAATCTTGACGAGGTGGCCGTACAGTCGATTCTGGAAGCGAAAGAACGTTGGGACCTCGTCTTGAAACGCCAGGAATTCATCTTGGGCGAGATCGATCACCAAAAAAAACTTACCCCTGAATTGAAAGAGAAGATCCAATCGGCCTTCTCGATGAGTGAACTCGATGATCTCTATCTGCCTTATAAGCAGAAGCGGAAAACCAAAGCGGCGCTGGCTAAAGAAGCCGGGTTGGATCAGCTCGCGGACTGGATTTGGAACTGCGGGCATGGTCTTGAGAATCCTCAGCCCGGACAAACGCTCGAGATCTGGGCGTTTACGTTTCGAAATGAGACGAAAGGATATCCCGATGCTGCTACTGTCATTGATGGCGCCCAGGACATTCTTGTTGAGCGCCTCTCTGAAATAAAGGAATTGCGGCAGTTCGTCCGAAGCACCGTTTTCGAGAAAGGATTTCTGCGAAGCAGCAAGGGTGAAAAGGCGAAGCCAAGCAGTAAATATGAAAATTATTTTTCATATCATGAGAGCATTTCGTCTTTGAGTGAACCCAAGAATTCGCATCGGTATCTGGCGGTCAGAAGAGGCTGGATGGAGGAGGAGCTGGTCCTTTCGATAGGAGGCGCACCGGAGGACGCGGCTTTCGACGAACAACTGTTGCGGCCCTTCGAGGCGGCTGCCTGTTCTGTTCAGGATTCGCCGGGAAGTGCTGTTCTTCTCAAATCCGCGCGCTTGGCTCTGAAAGCCCACGTACTGCCCAGTATTGAAAATGAAGTTCATAAATCATTGAAAGAAATCGCCGACCAGGTCGCAATTCAGGTTTTTGCCGAGAATCTTCGCAAGCTTTTGATAGCACCTCCGTTTGGCTCGAAAGCGGTGCTTGGCGTGGATCCCGGAATCAGAACAGGCTGCAAAGTCGCCGTTGTCGACGAATCGGGAAAATACATCGCGAGCACGGTTCTCCATCTCCAGACGGAATCAGAAAAAGAAAATGCAAAAAAGTTGCTCGTGGAAGCGGTTCGGACCGGCGGTATCAGCGCGGTCGCGGTAGGGAATGGAACGGCGGGCGGCGAGACGGAACTTTTTATTCGTAAGACATTGAAAGATGCCGGTCTCGAAATACCGGTCGTCATGGTGAGCGAGTCCGGGGCCAGCGTTTACAGCGCGAGCGAGGTTGCGCGCGAGGAGTTCCCGGATCTGGATCTCACGGTGAGGGGGGCGATTTCGATTGCGCGCAGGCTCCAGGATCCTCTTGCCGAACTGGTCAAGGTTGATCCGAAGAGCATCGGGGTCGGACAATATCAGCATGATGTATCGCCCCAGGCACTCAAGAGGAGTCTTGAGTTTGTCGTAGATTCCTGCGTCAACTCGGTCGGCGTGAACCTGAATACCGCATCCGAACATCTTTTGGCTCATGTGTCCGGCATCGGGCCTTCACTTGCGAGGGCCATCACGACGCGGCGTTCGATCAAGGGTCTCTTCCGGAATCGCACTGAGTTGCTCGAGATTCCCCGGTTCAGCGAAAAGGTCTTCGAACAAGCCGCCGGTTTCTTGCGGATTTCTGACGGTGATCAACCCCTCGACGGCACCGCCGTCCATCCGGAGCGCTATCCCTTGCTTGAGAAATTGGCGAATCGTCTCAACAAGAGCGTTCGCGACCTTATGGGACCAGGGGTTCAGCTCGTCAAAGCGGATAAGACGTTTGCCGAGGAACTCGGTAAATTCACGTTTCAGGACGTGGTGAGTGAATTGGAAAAACCGGGTCGCGATCCGCGTGACCAGTTCGTCCCGTTTCAATTCCGCGATGATATTCACGAAGTTTCGGACCTGAAGTCGGGAATGGTCTGTCCGGGAATCGTGACGAACGTCACGAATTTCGGCGCTTTTGTCGATATCGGCGTCCATCAAGACGGCCTCGTTCATATTTCACAGCTCAGCGATCGATTTATCAGGGATCCCCGCGAAGCCGTCAGTCCTGGTGACCACGTGCGTGTGCGAGTGCTCGAAGTCAATTTTGAAAAAAAGCAGATTTCGCTGACCATGAAAGGACAACAGGCCGAACAGCGCGCGCCCAGGCAGCAGCAGGAAAGGGGGCGCCCCGATCGCCGTGACGATCAGCAGCGTCCGATCAGGCACGGTTTGCGTTCGGAGGCGAAAGCTGGTCAGGAGCGTCAACAGGCTCCGGGCAGGCACGAGCCACAGGGCAAAGGCAAACAACCGTTGCCACGGAAACCATCGCGGCCGCCCAAGCCCGTGTTTACGAACAACCCGTTTTCCGCCCTCGCGGGTCTGAAGGTGCGAAATTCCAAACCCGACCCCAAGTCCGATCGTTGAGGTTGGATCGGGACGGGCCAGGTGCGGGAACGGCTGGAACTTCCAATTGACGCCGCTCTTCCCCGTATCGGGGAGGCGCTTGCCGTTTCTCGCAATATCGTCATTCACGCTTCTCCCGGTTCCGGAAAGACGACCCGAGTCCCGCCTTACCTTTTAGATGCCGGTTGGCGCCGGCCAGAACAGGAGATTCTCGTCCTTGAGCCGCGAAGACTCGCGGCCAAGTGGGCCGCTCGCCGGGTTGCCGAGGAACTTGGAGAATCCCTGGGCAAGACAGTGGGCTATCAATTTCGGTTTGAGAATGTCGGGAGTTCTTCCACCCGGCTTCGATTTCTGACCGAAGGAATGCTGATGCGCCGCTTATTGAGTGACCCTTTGTTGAAGGGTGTGGCCGCCGTGGTACTCGATGAGTTTCACGAACGTCACCTTCAGACGGATCTTGCAATCGGGTATCTCCGCTGGCTTCAGCAGGGCGAACGCAAGGATCTCAGACTCGTGGTCATGTCCGCGACCCTCGATCATGAAGCGGTCGCGGGTTATCTGGGGAACTGCCCGGTGACAAGGGTTGAAGCCAGGCGATTCCCCATCGAAGTCGAGTATCTCCAAGCGCCGGCGGCAAAGGCAATCGAGTTCATGGTCCGGGATTCCGTTCGCGAGGCGGTTTCGAACGGGGCGGAAGGCGACTTCCTGGTTTTTTTACCCGGAATGGCTGAAATCCGGAGATGCGAGGAACTCCTTCGATCTCTCGATTTTGGGCGCTTCATTGTTTTGCCGTTACATGGCGATCTCTCGAGAGAGGATCAGGATCGCGCCATGCAAAAGGGCCCGGACCGGAAAATCATTCTGGCGACCAACATCGCCGAAACATCTCTCACGATCGAGGGGGTAGGCGTCGTGATCGATAGCGGGCTGCATCGGCTTGCGAGCTATTCCTGGTGGTCCGGGCTGCCCTCCCTCAAGACGCGCGCGATCAGTCGGGCGTCGGCCGCGCAGCGAATGGGAAGGGCCGGACGGACCGGGCCGGGCCGATGCTACAGACTTTATACGAAAGGGGACTTTGAATCCCGCGCGCCCTTTGACCGGCCGGAGATACAACGAGCGGATATTTCCCAATCTTACCTCGAATTGAAGGCACTCGGGGTATCACGAGTGGACCTGTTCCCCTGGTACGAAGCTCCGCCTAAGGAGTTATTGAAAGGTACACGGGAGCTGCTTTTTCGGCTGGGAGCGCTGGAATCCCTCGACGAAGACGCAAAGCTGACCCGCCTCGGCCGCGAGATGACTCTGCTGCCCGCTCATCCACGTTTGGCCAGAATGCTGCTTGAAGCGCGGAGGAATGGTGCCGTTCACGACGCACTCAATCTTGCCTCTCTCATTCTTGAAGGTGAACTCGAATCCCTGGACGCCCTTGAGGCAGCGATGTCTTTCGAAAACCGCGTTCGAGCGGGGCGCGGCGGAGGGCGAATACTGAAGACCCGCAGGCATCTGATGAACAGTCTCGGTCCGGTGCCGGAGTCCAAGGGGCAGGATGACGGAACCGCCTCGGAGGCTCTCGCCCGAGCGGTGCTCGTCGGCTTTCCTGACCGCGTTGCCAGGAAAAGAGCGATTCCGAGCAATGCTTCCGTCAATCGTCAGGGTCGCGTGGGTCCGGCCCATGTGCCCGTCGTCGAGCTTGTGTTTGCGACCGGTGGCTCGGCAGTTGTTGAAAACGCCGGAGTGCTTGCTTCATCTCAGGCTGGCGAGGCCGGCGAGACTGGCTCTCCGGCCTGTTTTGTTGTTCTTGATGTGCAGGAACAATCTTTTCAAGGCGAAAACCGGAGCCGTCTTAAAATCCGTTCAGTATGTCCCATCCGCGCTGAATGGCTTTTCGACATGCAGCCGCTTGGAGTGACTGAAAACGACGAGGTGGCTTGGGATGCGGATCGGGAGGAGGTCGTCAGACTTTCCACCTTGAAATATGATCAGCTTTTGCTCGCGCAGTCTCGAGAGAGTCCGCGAGATCCGGAGCGGACTCTTGCCGTTCTTTTGAAGTCAGGACTCAAGGTTGATCCTGAACGGATGGAAACGATGGGATCCGGCGACTGGGTTCAAATTCTCGGAGCGTTACAAAAAGGGGCAGCGGCTTCTGAGTCGCTTGAAAGTTTTTTCGCGCGTCTCAGTCTGTTCTCTGAATTTCAGGCGAAAACTTCTTCTTGCCTTTCCAGCGCCGAACACGCGCATTCAGGCCGGGCGCTCTGGAATTTCATAAAACCTCTGTTTACCGGTGTCACTCGTTTACGGGAGCTGAAGGAAAAAGACATTGCCCAGGAACTCCGGCACGCTCTTTCCGGAAGTGAGCTTTGTGCGGCGCCGGGTCCCGGAATAGACGCACTCCTGCCCTTGTTCGTCGTGCTTCCGAGAGGCCGCCGGGTGAAAATCCACTACCAGCTCGGACAGCCTCCCTGGGTCGAGTCTCGAATCCAGGATTTCTTCGGAATGAAAGCCGGTCCGACTGTGCTGCAAGGACGTGTTCCGCTCACCTTGCATCTTCTCGCCCCCAATCAGCGCGCGGTTCAGGTGACCTCGGATCTTTCGGGATTTTGGGAGCGCGATTACCCCGCTGTTCGGAACGAACTCTGCCGGCGATACCCGAAGCACGCCTGGCCTTTGGACCCCCATTCGCCTCCGAGTTCATCAGCAAGGGGCGGTCAGAGGTAAAGGTAACGCAAAGTGAAATGCGCGACTGGACTGTCAACGGGCCCGGGCGCGGTGCGAATCGGATACGAAAGCATGAAATTGACCGAGAGCGGCGGAATATTCAGGCTTAAACCGCCGGTATATGAAGACGCGACCCTTTTGCCGGCGTCTCCGGGGTTTCTGTACACCGTCCCGAGGTCGCCGCCCACGAGGCCGCGAAGAGGCGGAAATCCGAACAGAGTTCCGATCGGAAATCTGATCTCGCTCTTCACGGCCGCGAGGTAGGTTCCATAGAGTCGGTTATCGAGAAAAAAGTACCCTCGAAGGATATCATCGCTCGAAACGAGAAACGCATTCCCGAAGTCCTTCGCCCATGCGACACCGGTCATTCCCTGAAGGGCGAGCACCGTGCGTCCGGTAAGCTGGAAGTACTGCGCGACATCCAGACGGACGCGCTGTGCGGTCGCCTGACGTCGCGGGAAGAAGCTTGTATCCGACTCGACGAGGATTCCAAAGCCGCTGACCGGCCCCGTATATGCTTCATACAGAATTCCATCATATCCGAGGCGAACGATGGGCCCGAGATGAAACTCAGACCCTGGATTGACCGCTTCCCATTCGGGAGCGATCACGGGATCACTGATATCGCTTCGTTTTACCGCGCCTATTCTCAACTCAAGGTCAATGTAACTGAACGCCGCAATCGGATATTGGAGTGCCCCCAAAACTCCGTATTCGCGATGTAAATATGTTCGTGTGAAATCGTCGGTATGGAAAATCGTGTCCAGGCGAGGTTGAACAATTCCGTACGCGCCGGTCGTCCATTTCAGGCGTCCGACTTCGCTTGAAAAGAAAAGGTAGGCGTTCGTGTACTTCAAGCTGCCCAGCACGGAGAATTCACCCGAGATATTGTAGTTCCTCATCAGATCGCTGACGCTTGCCGCGATTCCGCCCACGCTGCCGCTTCCGAAATACGCGAAGAGACCGTCGATACGCATGCCGGAGGTTATGAAGGGCCTGTAACTGTGTATCTGTGACTCTGGAATTTCGGCCAGTTCGGGCGACCACGGCGCCGCTGCCGGGCTCAGTCCAACAGGTCCCATCAGCTGAGTGGAATCGATCTTTCTCGAGCTCACATTGTCTTTTATGATTTTGCCGAAGTTCTCGAACCGAACCAGGCGGTAACGTCCGCTTTTGAATGCGAGAGCATAGAGCGATCCGGCTCGCACCTTCGGGTAAAGCAGTCCCGTCTTCACGTCGGTCAGAGTGAATGATGAACCTCCGGCCCACTGGTGGATCTGCGAGCTTCCGGTTTCCCACGACTGGTACACGAAGCTCGGTGCCCCGACGTTGTTCAGCCATTCCGGGGCGACTTGTTCTTTGCCAGGCGACGTGAGCTGTCGGAGAGTTCCGGTTTTCGGGTCGATCGCAAAGATGCCTTCCTTGCCATTATCAGTTCGATCGGATGCGGCGAGCAGCTTTCCGTGATTCCAATTCAGGGTTCGCCAGTTGTAGTGGCCGTCGGTGAGTTGTTTCAAGGGCGACACTGAAAGATGGTTTGGAATTCCTTTTGAAAGATCGAGAACGTAAACATTCGTCCAGCCCTTCGGCGTCAATCCGACCAGCGCCAAGGATTTTTCATCCGGGCTGAAAGCGATGGAGCTGACCTGGATGAGACCGTTGGCATGCAGCCGAGTCCTGATCGGATCGAGGAGCTGAATTTCTCCGGAAGGATCGCGCAAGATCCGGCGGGTTTCGAGTTCTGGACCGGACGTCGTTTCCACCATATAAGAAACGAGGTTTGCGGACACGGTGACCGTCGGGTTTTGGAGAAAATAGAGGCTGAGCAGATTTGGCTGGCGATCACGGGCGCATTCGATTGCCTTTTTGGATTTGAAATCGAAGAGACGAATCGAGGCGACTCCGATGAGCGGGTCGACCTCGCGATAGACGAGTAGGTTACCATCGGGAGAGAGATCGAAGTAGTCGAGGTTTTCACCTGGTTCTTTCATGATCACTGCATCATCAATTTGTTCGCGGTGCTGGTCCGCCTCGTGTTGGTAGTCACGCTTGAGATAATCCGTCCAGCGGGTCTCGATCTCTTCCGGGGTTCGCTTCAGGTCGGCGCTAACGAGTTCCTTAAAACTCCACGAAACCTTTCCTTCACCAGTCGCTAAGTGATCCAGAATTCTTTGACTCGTTCCGGAACCGAATTCCGTCTCCAGGAATGTGATCTTGGCTTGGCCGATTTTGTACACATGAATAAAATCGAGGGCGCCGTCCTCGAAGAATCCCGGAACAGAATAATCCCGTTTTTTGTCGGGATTCAGGATGACATCCCTCAGGTACATCCGGGACTCCGGGTCCATTCCATCAAGACTGTGGTATTCGGCCATCCCTTCGATGAACCAAAGCGGAATCATGGTCTCCATTTCGGCGGCCCGGTATTCGTCTTTTGACTGAAGCTTTTGAACCTGGAACTGGTGAATCATTTCATGTTTACTGACGTGATCGAATGCCCGCGCTTGTCCCAAATAGGGAATCGCTATCGTCGCTTCAGTCGTGCTCGTGATGCCTTGAACCCCTTCGGTGATGAAGAAGATGTTTGCCTGCTGGAAATCCCGCAGAGACGTGAAGAGGAGATAGGAGAATTTCTTGGGAGGCGAAAACTTGAACAGCTTCGTGAGCGCTTCGACCTGCGCTTGAATCCTGGGCACGACGAACCGTGCCGTCCAAAGCTCGTCTTCATAGAAGAACAGGCGATATTCGCTCTTTCCCGCCGCGAGATCAGTGTAGTGCCAGTTAAAGCTTCGCCAACGCGGGTCAGGTTTCCCGGGGTGACGGGGCGCAACGAATGCTTGCGGGAAAAGTCTCGAACCTTCCGGGTTCAGCAATGCAGCAATGCCGACCATCTGTGCTTTTGCAGTGCTTGCGTTGAGCAGTACGGCGAGTGCGGTGCCGGTTTTTAAAAAGAAAACGAGGGTTCTTGCCAAGCTGAGAAGACGCATTGCAAGCCTGAATGCAGGGGGCGAGCCAGTAGAGACTCTTCAATATCCTAATCGCTCTGAATATGGGTTTTTGTTTCCGAACGTCCCGAATGAATCCGGTATTCACGGAGCTTGGTGTAGAGGTGAGATCGATCCATGCCGAGTTCGAGAGCGAGCCTGCTGATGTTCCCCTTCATTTTGGAATACTCATCAGCAAGAATTCCCCGCTCGAATTCTGCGACGCGGTCGTAGAAGGTGCCCTCTTTCGGCACCGGGTCAGGCGCTGGCGAATTGGCTGGGCACCTGACCGCGTCGCGAAATTTGGGCGGAAGGTCGGCTATATCGACTTCCGGGCCCTCAACCATTGCAACCAGGTAAGAAACGAGATTTCCGAGCTCCCGGACGTTTCCAGGCCATGAGTAAGACTGAAGTAAAGCGACGGCCTCGGGTGTAAACCGGAGATTCGCTGCTGATGCAGGCTGTTTCGAGAGGAAATGTTCCACGAGAAGCGGAATGTCCTCTTTTCTCTGCCGAAGTGGCGCGAGGTCAATTGGCAGAACGTTCAGGCGCTGCAGCAGGTCATCCTTGAATTTTCCTTCACGGACCATCTGATCAAGATTTTTGTTTGTGGCGCAAATAACCCGAAATGAGAGCTGGATAACCCGGGCGGAGCCAAGTCTCACGACTTCTCTTTCCTGCAGAACGCGGAGCAGTTTCGCCTGGATCTCAAGTGGCATGTTTGAAATCTCGTCAAAATATACGATTCCGCCGTTGGCTTCCTCGAATATGCCCTTCGTCGATTTTTCGGCTCCCGTGAAGGCTCCCTTTTCGTGGCCGAAAAGCAGGCTTTCGGCGGTGGAACTCTGAATCGTCGCGGAATCGACCGCGACGAACGGCGCCAAAGAACCGTCCGCGAGTGTTCTTCGTAATTGCCTTGCGACCACCTCCTTGCCTGTCCCGGTCTCGCCCGTGATAACAGCATTCGCCGGACTTAGCCGGATCCGCTCGATCGTTTTTCTCAGAGCTGAGATGTGCGGGCTGCGGCCGACGAGCACATGTTGCCGCTGCTGAGCGAGAACTTCGAAATTCTGCTGCTCGCGCCGTTGCAGGAGGGACCTTCGTTCCAGAGCACGAGAGATGACGTGCGTCAGCTCGTTTTGTTCGAAGTCTTTGACTACGTAATCAGTCGCGCCGAGCCGCATGGCCTCTCGAACAGCATTGAAATCCGTGAGACCGCTGCTCATGATGATTGCGATATCCGGATCACACTCCTTGAGACGCGAAATAGCGCGAAGCCCTTCATCGGAGGTCCTCATCTGAATATCGAGCAGAATGGCATCGAAAGGATTTTTCGACAGTATCGCGAGCGCCTCGTCGGTATTGTAGGCGGATCTGCACGCATAGACATTTTTCAGTGATTGCTTCACCGCGAGATGAAAAAGTTGGTCGTCATCACAAATCAGGACTTGAGGGGGGCGATCCATCGATATTCCCGTCAGGTAAAAAAGGCTTGGCCCTATAACTCCTAACGGGCACTTCATTCAAGCCTGTAGCTTTCCACCACCATTTTCAAGGGGTTTTGTGGGGATTTCCCGACGAAACCTGATGAATCCGTTCGTGCTCCACTGATTCTATTTATTCCGAATCGATTACAAGCGGTCGATTCCTAAGCACTTTTGCGCTGGACCGGAATCCGGACGTTTTGACTGAAAATTGGATCGTCCTTTGCTCTAGGGCGAGCCAGTTCTCATCGACATCACCGGCCGGAATTGCCGGATTGACCGAACTGAATGAAAAGAGGGGTTTATGAAAAAGTATTCAACGGAACTCGAAAAGCTGGTTCAGATTGCCCGACGGAGTAATGCCAACGTTCTTATCACCGGGCCGACAGGATCGGGCAAAACTCACCTGGCTCGAAAAATTCACGAGCAAAGCGAGCGCAAGCTTAAACCGTTCATCAGCGTGAATCTCGCGAGTCTGCATGAAGGAACACTGGAATCGGAACTATTCGGCCACGAGCGAGGCGCCTTCACGGGAGCCGAACAAAAACGTGTCGGCCGTCTTGAACTTGCGAACGGAGGCACAGTTTTTCTCGATGAAATCGGGGAACTTTCGCCGCGCCTTCAGGCTCGGTTACTCGAGTTTCTGCAGTCCAGAACGATCTCGCCGGTCGGCAGTAATCGTGAAAGCCGTCTTGATGTTCGTGTGATCGCCGCGACTCATCGGAATCTTGCACGTGCAGTCGCAAAGGGGGATTTTCGAGAAGATTTGTTTCACAGGCTTCGGGTGATTTCGATCGAGCTCAAGCCGATCCGTGAACGGTGGGGGGAACTGGACCAGCTCGTTCATGATTGCATCGAGGAGTTATGCGCGAAAGCCGGGCGCTCTGTTTTGCGGATTTCGGAAGGCGTTGCTGAAAAACTTGAAACGTACGAATGGCCCGGAAATCTGCGCGAATTGCGCAATGTTTTGGAATATGCAGTCCTCGCCGGTGATGGGCCTGAAATAACCCTTGCCGATCTTCCACCATGGTTTGGAGTTGATGAGCGGGCGAGCGGTCACGCGGGAGCCTTGGCTGGGGCGGGTTTCGGGGTGGCTGAAGTTCAATTACCGCTCGACTATCACGATGCGCTTTCGAGTTTCGAGAAGATGTTCCTCGAACAAGCCCTGAGAAGATTTCGCGGGCGGGTGAATTATACGGCCCGCAGAATTGGAATGAACAAGACCACATTAATCCGCCGAATGCGTTCTTACGGGCTTGGATCGGAACTGGAAACCACCGCTCACGTGGACAAAACGAAAATCTCTTGAACCGACACGCTGCGTCACGAAATATCGCACCTTTTCTCGGGAAAAACGGCCAAAATTGGAGCAAAGGGATTTTTAGAAATCGGGATTTGCCGCGATGCATCGCACGTCTTCTGACGCTTTTTGAAAAAAAACGAGCGGAAATGAAAATAAATGTTGCGCCGAGAATGCGTCTTCGCTATTTAAACGAACCTCGCCGCTGAGATTCAACGTGGTTTTCTGCTGAGATGCAGTTGAATGCAAACGATCGAGGCGGCGAAGGTGCTTCGGTACCAGTTCTTCGGAACCCAGTTCTGCGGAATTTAGTTCTTTGACAATTTAGGATGAATTTTTTGAAAGAGAAAGTGGGGGCGAAAGGCAGCCTACTTAAGTTCGAGTGGTGAAGGTTATCCTTCGGGATGGTTGGAGCTGAGCGAGCGATGAGTAGGTGATGTCGAAGCCTCGA
>DATDSK010000316.1:0-5390 GCA_035291325.1 Bdellovibrionota bacterium
ACGGGGAACTCGTCAAACTGGAACAATATGAATTCGGCTGCCCATGGGACAAAAACGTCAAAGCTTGCGTTTACTCATCGTGCATTAAGGATGCGGCACCGACGTATTGCGAATACATCAATTATGAGTGGAAATGCGGACTCCCCGGTGGAAAATGGGGTAATTAAGTTTCGGCCGAAAGGATCGATGACTTCTCCGCCCATAACGAGACCGGGCCCGATTTCTCCTGACTCTCGAAGGAGTCCACGTAACCGCAAATTCGCATATCTTTTATCCTCCGGACGCAAGCATCGACGGCGACGTCGTGTTCACAGGCGTGACCACGCTATTACTCGGAGAAAAAGTGCAATGGTAGACTTGAGTCGATTGAGACAATGGTCTTTTCGAAGGACGAAAAGACATTCGGTCCATCTCACGCGATTCCAATATTGAAACAATTTCGTCATTCAAGCTTTTGTACTCTTGAAGGCTTTGCGAAGCCCGGAGGTTGCGAGATTTCCTACGCCGCATCCTCGTAGTCCCGCTCAAAGTTCCTGTAATCGATCAAAACCTTCTTAGGAACTTCACTGGCACCCACAAGCGAATCCCATGCTGAATCGATCTTAACGCCATATCGATCCGCCATCAGCGCCCGAACAGCGATCTCATTCACCCGGTCCAAGCGCCGGGATTTGGCGCGCTCCCATTTCAAAATGGCAACGCCGCTATAGCCGAGCAAATCGCCAAGCTGCCGTTGGGACATGGCAAGAACCGCTCGGAGATATTGAACCTCGGCGCCACGAAGGGGAACACCGCGTTCCAGGATGACCCGGGCCACAATTCGCTCAATCCGGCCAGAAACTTCGGCGCTCATGACCTCACCAAAACGCTCACTTTTCTGTACCGGGACATTCTTCACTTCCACATAGCCCAGATTCAACACACCTTTAAAGTTCTTACGCATATCACTACTCCGTCTTTTGCTTTCGTTCCCAAGACTTCAGCTTCCGCCGAAAAACCGTCACGACCACCACGCCGTCATCCAGAACAGCAGTAAATCCGGCACCCTGCCCTCCTGCGAGCGTTCCCACAAACCGATGCTAACTTAGTTATCAGGCCGGCCGATTGTTTGGCCGGCATAAATCAAGTTTACCCGCCTTCCGGGAACATTTTGGGAACACAAGAGGTCAAAAACCATTTAAATCAGTAAAAACGGTGATACTGCGGAGAGACCAAGACTCCCGGGTTTTACTGCAAGTTACGAGAATATTCCGCTTCACAGAAATACCCTGTAATCGATCTTCAGAAGCTTGCCCAGCCGCATCGCCATCTTCCTTCCGATGGGGCGCTTTCCGTTCTCCATCTTGGACAGGTCTCCTTGGGTAACGCCGAGCCTCCCCGCCAGCTCAATCTGCGACAGGCTTTCTTTCTGGCGGGCGCCGCGGAGAACTGCGGCCGGGCGCTGCTTCTTGTCGTCGAGTTCCGGAAAGACCTCGTTGGCATCCACTGCGTTGTCTGCGGAAACCTCAAATTCCTTGAGCACCTGGACCAAACCCTGGGCCTTCTCCTTCGGAACAAGAAAAAGTCGTGGACGGGAATTCCCGCCGATCATGACCTCAACTTCATCAGTACGGTGCTTTTTCGCGGCTCCCCGCATAGTAAACCTCCACGATCTGAATCTCGTATTTCTCTACTCGCCAACAGGCCACGTGTCGGTAGGTCAGATCTACTATATAGCATATAATGCTATATAGCAATAGCGTTCACTTTCCGGTACTCTCACCTTTCTAGATGCGCCACACGCCTGCGCAAATTTGTTGCCGCTCGGCGGCGAATGCATCTCGTGTGAGCGCCGAGCTCGTTTACCAAGCGAGAGATGTAAAACGCTGTGGAACCGATTTTGCTTATTATTACCGAACCGAAAGGAAGCAAACATGACAAAGTCAACCAAGCCGATTCCAGAGGGCTATCACACACTGACGAGTCACCTGATCGTCAAAAACGTCGACCAGGCAATCGAGTTTTATAAGCGGGCGCTCAGCGCAACAGAAATTTATCGGATGCCCACGCCGGACGGCAAGTCCGTCATGCACGCCGAGGTTAAGATCGGTGATTCAATCCTGATGCTGGGCCAGGAGATGGAGGGCCATCCGAACAAATCCGCGCAGTCCCTCGGTGGCTCTCCCATCGGGTTCTATCTCTACGTCACTGACGCCGATCAGTCGTTCAAGAAGGCCATGGAAGCGGGCGGAAAACAGACCCAAGAGATGGCCGATATGTTTTGGGGCGACCGATGCGGGACGCTGGTCGATCCGTTTGGTCTGCAGTGGACCATCGCAACCCATGTTGAGGATCTGTCGCCCCAGGAGATGGAAGAACGGGGCAAGGAGTTCTTCGCGAAGCACAAGGCCGCGTAGGCGATAGTTCCCCTTTCGCACCCGCACAGACCTCGTAAATCTTGCTCCGCAACTTCCCATACCCGTTGTGTATTCATCATGTTACTCTTCTTATATGTGCCGACTTTGGCCGCCGGTTCTGAACTCGATTCTGGCGCTATTGATGATTCCGATAATTTTGGGCAACTCTACGCCCGGAAACTGCGCGGAAGATGGCCCTTCTGCCAGACTGTTCCAGCTCAAGGATTCAAAAAGCCGGATTCAGGGACTGACATTTTTCCCGAAAGCGGAATTTCAGGCTGATTCTCCGAGCGGGCCGATCGTGAAAATTCGGGGCCGCCTGAACCACGAAACCGCGAAGCACTGGAACTTGCTCCAGGGGCGCTCGCGGATCAGCCGCGACAAGGATGGCCTGTTCCAACTCGAAATCCCGGTGCACGGTTCTTCCACACAGGTCGATTTCGTCGCTATCGGGCCTCGAGGTGACATCCAGAAACAATCGATCGGCGTCTACGTTTCACAATGGACCCAGATCCAAAAACACGGAACGACGAAAGCAACATCCAATTGGAGTTTTTCCCTGGGAGCCGGCCCGACTCTCGTCCGCTACACCCAAGAAGGTTTGGAAGAACTTGTGGAAACGACACTGACGGTAAAAACCTCGGTTGCCTATCGCCTTTCATCTGCCTGGACAGCCGGTGGCTCCCTCTACTATGCGGCTCTGCCTCTCTCCGTGAATATGCCGGATCTGACCTTTCAATTCCTTGGGACCAATCTTCGCTTGGGTTACGAAACCTCATGGCTACCGTCCCCCTGGACCCTCGGAATCCAAGGCGGGGTGTATTACGCGACGAGTTTTGCTACGAGCCTCACGACAAAAGAACGCTTCGGCTACGCCAATCTCGCGGGTCCGCAGATCTACCCCGTGCTCAGAAGGAGAATGGGCGAGCGCTCATTTATGAGCGGCTATTGTAAATATTCGCCGATCATGGACGGGATGTCGGTACTGTCACTCAATAACGCCGAAGTGGCTTTTGGACTCGGCTACACCTGGCGACCCGAATCCTCAAGCGTCAGCTGGGGTATAGGCAGCGACTTTTCACAGCTCACCTTGCTCCTCAGCTCCGTTCGTTCAAGGACCGCGAGCATCTCGCTCAACTGCTACTTCTAAGGAACCAGTCGAATCTTGCAGCGCACCCATATTACTCCGCTAATCCAAACACTTACACGCCTCGGCTCCTTTCTTGACCAACTCAGTATAGTATTATATTCAACCTACGGGAGGCCACCGTGAGATCGCAGAGCTGTTTCAGAATCGCCGCATTCGTCGTGCTGACTCTGCTGCTTCAGGCATTTTCGGCCTCGGCAAACTTCCGCTCCCGAACCGGCTGCGAAATCAGCCAAAGCCGCCCGTCGGTTCAATCTGCCTTCGCGGACCTGGGGTCGCTTCTGAGCTGCCCGACTGAACCCGGCTTCGTTCCGCTTTCGAATGTGTATCCGCCGACCGGAGTGTTCGTCGGCTACACGCCACAAACCGAAAAGTTCATTCAGCAACTCGCGGAAGCGATCGGCCGCTTTCCCGACCCGCCACGAATCAACATTATTGTCGAAGCTCCACAACTCCGAGAAGCAAAACAACGGCTCACTCACCTGCTGGAAGGACCTTTGCCGACTTTTGTTCGCCTGCTCAGCAGTCAGCAGGAAAACGTTTTTTGGATTCAGGACGCGATGGAATTCGGGTCCCGTGCCGGCAAGAGCGCCATTCTCGACCTCCCGAACTATTATAACGACGGCCCTGAGGATCTCCCCGAAGAGCTCTCTCAACAATGCGGAATCGAGCTCATCCCGCAGCTCGAAACTTTCGACGATGAACCTGACGGAAGCGAAGCGGGTGGAAACATCGAGTCTTATCCGGGAGGAGTTCTCGCGGTCGGCCGAAACCTCGATCCCGAACTCCTGAAGTATTTGTTGGGCGAAACCAATCAACGGGTCGTCGCGCTCGATACGGATTGGCTGAGCACCGGTCATGTCGACGAACTCTTCACCGTGGTCCCGTCCAAAAAAGAGCCCTGCGGTTTTGCCGTTCTTCACGCCTCTCCGGCTCTCGGCCTGGAGCTATTGAAAGAGATCCGTCAGGAAACTCGGACCGCGCCGCTCGAACCCGAATTTCCCGGACGTAAAATGACGCCTTCGCGCACTCCCGGAGCGCCACGCGGGTGCATGAAGCAGCTTCCACGCGCTCAGCTCTCGCGTCCCCTCACCGCCGGCGAAGCCCTCGCCTGTCCCGACTTCATCGCCATGAACTCGAACCTCGAACTCCGGATTCAAGCGGACCTCGCGCTTCTTACTGCGGCCATTTCCGACCGAACCGGCTGCCGCGAGGTGCGGACCATTCCCCTGCCCCTTCTTTTCATTCCGGACCCCCTCGATCATGAAAAGGCTGAGGCACTCAATCCAAACCTCATCAATGGACTGGTACTCAACCAGGTGATCATCCAACCCAAACAGCCGCATCCTTTCTTTGAACGTGCCGCCACACGACGCCTTCGCGAAATCGGGGTTGAAGCCGTTTTCACCGATGGTTCGGTATTTCACTTTCTCGGCGGCGGTATTCACTGCGGAACGCACGCCCTGCGCGCCTGCAACGAACTCGCCTCTCCAAACTAGCCGATCAAAGACGCTTGTGAGGCGGCATTCAGAACCGAGGCAATTCGAACCGCTGACTGAATCCCTTCCGTGGAAAGCCCGCCTTTTCTGGCCTGATCGACATGCGAATTCATACAGGCACCGCAGCCCGAAATCGCGGAGATTGCAAGGCACATCAGTTCGAAGTCGACCTTGGGAATCCCGGGACTGCTCATGATATTCATCCTGAGCCTCGCGGGCATGTTCGCGAACTCCCGGTCCTCGACCAGATGAGTGAAACGATAATACACGTTGTTCATCGCCATGATCGTGGAAGCCGCTTTGGCGGCTTCCACGTACTCAGGGGAAACGAGTTCTGAGGCACGTCGT
>DATDSK010000317.1:0-8753 GCA_035291325.1 Bdellovibrionota bacterium
AACGCAATCCTTCAGTGGCAATACAAAAACGCAAGAAGGCACCGAATGACGCAAGCTCCGCCGGAACAACTGAAATCAATACGGCCGTGTGCGGGGCAGCTAAGTAAGAGTAATTCCACCGTACAAGCGCGCATGACCGGGATCGCGCGTTGTCGAGCGCGTTTGCTCGCGGGCATATTTCATGTCCGCGGAAGCTTAAAGCTTGGATGTGGGCCCCCAAAAATTGCCGCAACCACACGAAGAGACCCGAGCGAGACGAGGAAGCTGAGCGAAACCCGACCAAAGCGTACATAGATGTACGCTGCGGGAGTGGTAAGCGAAGCTGACGAAGTATCGCGAAGGGGATCTGAAGTGTGGTGGGCGCTGTCCCGGTATAAACGAACTTAAGCCGCCCACGGTGAGGTTTCTTTTCCGCGAGCGGTGGACGAAGAACAAGATCGATCTCTTGGAGCTGGTAACCCTGAGAGAATCGGGCTGGACCTTACAGGCTATCGCCACCCACGTTGGCCGTGGCAGGACGACTGTGCTCCAGCATCTTCGGAGGTCCGATGCCCTGGGAGGCGCTTATGGAAAACCTAATGGACAAGCTCCTTGGAATCGCTCTGGCAATCGTCATCGGGACATTCATTCGGCACCCGCTGACCTATCGCCAGGAGCTGCTGAAGCTCCAAATCCAGATTATGCAAGAGGTCCATAAACCTTGGGGGTGCCCGTCGCTTAGTAAGGGAGCCTGCGGCTCCTATGACCCGAAACGATACCGTTGATAAACACCAAGGATTCGCTCGTCTTTCCGGAAATCAAAATTCCGAATTCCTAGTGCTTTCCACCCGTCCCCCTGCCCACAAAGACTTTGAATATTGAACACCCCTCCTGCTCTCACTATAATAGAGCAATGTTAACTGCGATTGCTTCTCTCTTCCTTTTTGGTGTCGAATCGGCTTATGCGACCTTGGCGAGTCCTAGGCCAACGACCGGTCCGTCCGACTACATACGCCTGTTCAAAGCGTGCGAGGGGAATAGCTGCTGTGAAGCTTCAGTAAGAGACGCCAAGAAATCCAGTGGCTATGTGCTTACGAACGGTGAAACGAGTTGTCCCGATGGATACCAATTTGAAATGCTTAAGTGCATGGGATCGATTAGGTGGTGCGAAAAGAAAACAAAGTGACCTGTAACCGCTAGGAAACTAGTCCCGCTCTGGTCAGAATCTGGTCGGAGTTCCGGCAGACGCGTTCTATTCGGAGATGAAACGGCTCAACGAAAGCAAGACGCGACTAGAGGGTCAAATTAGGGAAACGCGGCAACGAGGGGCCGACCAGGAGGTAGTGACAGAGGCGCAGTACTCACGCCTGCTGGAGCACCTACGGGCGCAGCTCGAAGCGATCTCACCCGAGGTCAAGCGAAGGATCGCCCAGGCCTTGATTCAAAAGATCGTGGTCACCAAGGATGGGTTTGAACTGCATTACTTTGCTGGGGCGGACCAAATAACACAGGGGGAAGCGTTTGCTTCCCCCTCGTTTTCCTTAAACAAAAAATTTTCTGTTCTGAGTTCGTTTAAAGGCTTGAATGGTGGCTCCTCCGAGAATCGAACTCGGACACCCGTAAGGATATACGATTTTGAGTCGTACGCGTCTACCAATTCCGCCAAGGAGCCGGGTGGAGAAAAAAACTTAACCCAAATCGGCTTTGCTGTCTACGGGGTCTTGTGATGGGTTTTGGCCAGGCGGGGGGAGCCCGCGACCCTTCATCACCAGTTCGTTAACACCGGCTAAGCCAAGCTGGTCATAGTGATCGAGAGTATCGCTCAACGCCATGAACCGCATATGTGCCTTGCGGTCAAAGGCGTTCTTGAGCGAGGCGGCGGCCTTCGCCGCGATACAGGCAAGGTTCAGCGCTGGATCCCCCCCGGGCCCGGCGGCGATACAGGTTTGTCGGGATTTCCTTTTGAGAAAGGAATACGAGCCAAGGGCCTGTTTCGTGACCTCGTTCGCGTCTCCGAGAAAGGTCGAGAGCGCGAACTCCACCCTAAAATGCTGGTTTCTGAATTGCTCTTTGGTAATTCGCCCGGCTTCGTTGGCGAACCACTCAACGAGGGCGTTCCTGGTTGCCCGGATCAAAACACCACGAATCGACCGGTGCCCGCCTTGACAGTGACTCCTGTTCTCGTCGACGTTTCCGAAGCTGTCAAAGTAGAGGTCCAGGGTCGCGATTCCCTGGACGCCGTTTTCATAAAGTGAAGAGGGATAATCGAGGTGCTTGTTGATTCGAAGGGCGAGGGAATCGAAAACCTGAAAGACCTTGCTTTCCGTGAAGAGGAGGTCGCGGCTCATTCCGTTCGATATTTCGTCGCGGGAACGGTTCTTCCCGTCTTGGCTTCGAGCGGAAGTCCGATCGTTTGCTAACTCGACGCTCGAGCGGCCCGAAGGAGCCGAAAAAAATGAGTGATTCCTGACGAAGTTCGGCCTGAGATCCAGCGCATCGCGATGAGAAGGCAATTTCCTTGCGAACTGCGTTCGGACTCCGTTCGGCTTGCCTTGAATTTCGATGAAAACACGTTTTATGACGGGCTTCATCGAAGGCCCTGCGAAAAAAGTCGTGCTGATCACGGCGAGTAGAACGTGGACTAGTATGGAAGAAACGAAAGAACGCGTCACGCTTGGATTCTAAGCACGGCAGCCGCTGCACGGTCAAGCTGTAGCTTGGCCGGGGTAGGGGTGACACACCTCGATGACTACTTTGTTTTCATTTCGGGTAAATTGCCCCGGCTTTATTCCCAATGCGTCGTAATCGCGGACAAAACGGTCTTAACACCGTCTAAATATCTACAGATGCGATGATCCATGCTCAGCATATAATTGAGAGTACCAGCTAAGTCTTATGAAGTCTGACAGAGGCGGACCGTATGATCGGATGTCAGTTTCTTGAAAAAAGAAGTCGTGAACGCATAACTTCGGTGGTTATCGGGATCTGCCTTTTTTCACTCGTTTCCTGCGCGAAGGGTGGCGGCGGTGGCGCGACGTCGGCGCGCTTCGCTTCGAAAGCGGAACCGTCCAAAGTCCTCCCTTCTTCCTTGCCGTCGCCCATTGTCCCTCTCGGCGGGGTAATTGTTCCGCCCCCGAACGTTGCGCTCTCCCCGATCACGCGATCAGGGGATTCGGAGTTTCTCATTGCCGGAACATGCATCAACGGGAGTGGGGTTATTCTCGAGGGAGATGATGCTCAGCAGCTGAACTGCCTGACCGGGGACTTTTCCTTCACGGTGAGCAAAGTGCAAGACGGTCATTATCATTTCCTTGTTCGGCAAGAGATAGCCGAAAGTTCTTCGAGTGCGGTTGATCTGCTCTGGTTTCGTGACACTCAGGCACCGGCTGCGCCGTTGATCAGCGAACCGGCCACAAATCCTTTTACCGCCAATACCGACCAGGTCGCATTGGTCGGTTCCTGTGAAACCGATGCGACCGTAACGCTTTCGGGAGATGCCTCGGATTCAAAACTTTGCGTGGGAGGGCGTTTTGGATTCACTCTCGAGAAGGCCAGTGATGGCAGTCTCCAGGTGACTCTCAAACAAGCAGACGGAGCCGGAAACGTTTCTTCGGGCACGAACTTCACTTGGATACGCGACAGTCTCGCCCCGCCGGTACCAGAAATCACCAGCCCTGTCGGAAACCCGTTCTATTCGAACCAGCCGGTTTTGGCGATCGAAGGCTCGTGTCTCACGGGAAACAACGTTCAGATCGCATCCGGTGCCGTGGCTTCAGAGGTAACGCTGCCGGTTGGTCAACTGCAACAACCCTGTGTTGCCGGAAAGTTTTCGTTCTCCGTGCAGAAGGACTCGGATGGGCCGTATACGTTTGCTTTGACCGAGGGTGATTCAGCGGGAAATGCTTCAGCTCCGGTCTCGCTCAACTGGGTCCTGGATCGTAGCGCGCCCGCAAAGCCCGTGATCGCGGCACCTTCTCCGTTGCTTGTGGTCTCCTCCGGCGCGGCGCTCACGATTTCCGGGAGCTGCGAAGCGGGAGCAACAGTCATGTTGACGGGCGACGCCGCGCAAACCACCGAATGCATCGGGGCCGTTTTCAGTATGACGGTTTCGAAAGTGCTTGATGGGGCGTATCGCTTTTCCGTTCTGCAGAAGGATCCGGCCGGAAATTCTTCAGCTGCCGAAGAGGTCTTATGGACGCGGGATACGACTGCACCGGGCGCTCCGGTTTTGACCGCACCCACGGTTCAGCCCTTCGTCAGCAATGCTTCGGTTCTCTCCATCACGGGAACGTGCGAAGCCAATGCGCGGGTGTTCTTGAGTGGAGATGACGCGCAGGATGTGTCGTGTGGGGACGGGATCTTCAGTTTTTCAGTAGCGAAGAGCGTGGATGCTCCTTATCACTTTTCAGTGGCCCAGCGCGATCGGGCCGGGAACAGTTCAGCTCCGGTTTCCCTGCAATGGGTGAGAGACACGGAAAAACCTGTACCCCTTCAGCTGACTTCCCCGTCGGCGAATCCTTATGTTTCGGGCGACAGCCGTCTCAGCCTCTCGGGGGTGTGCGAGGCCGGTGCGACAGTCCATGTATCCGGCGACGCCAGTGCGAGCGCTCCTTGCTCGGGATCGTCTTTCACGGTCGAAGTCAACGAGAGTTCGGATGCTGTTTATCACTTCACGTTGAATCAGACGGACGCCGCCGGGAATACCTCGGGGGACCTTCTGTTTCAGTGGACCCGAGACACCGCGATACCGGCTGTGCCGACTATCGATAGTCCGTCGGTGAATCCTTTTGTTTCAAACTCGTCCTCTTTGAGCATCTCGGGCGGCTGCTCAAACGGTAACAAAGTCCATCTCGCGGGCGATGACTCGCAGGTGCAGGTTTGCGCTGAATCGAACTTCAGTTTTAATCTCACACCCGCTGGAGATGGGACTTACGTTTATGTGCTCTCGCAAGAGACACCGGCCGGGAATCTTTCTGCTTCCGTGACTGTGAGATGGACCCGGGACACCCAGACACCTCCTCCGGTTATTCTGAAGAAGCCGCTTCTTAATCCATTGACCTCCGGAGATACGACGCTCGAAATCGTGGGGAGCTGCGAGAGCGGTGCGACGGTCTCGATTTCGGGAGCGACGACGGGCACGGCTTCCTGCAACGCCTCGGAGTTTGGATTCACGATGACCAAGGAGGCGGACGGTGTTTACAACGTTTTGATCGCGCAAACTGATCCGGCCGGAAATGTTTCTTCCGCGATCGATTTTGAATGGGTGCGCGACACGACGATTCCGCCGTCGCCCACGATCAGTGCCCCGGTCTCCAATCCTTACATTTCGAATTCATCCTCACTGACCGTGACCGGAAGCTGCACTTCGGGGTTTCTCGTGACCCTTTCGGGCGGAAGCCCGCAATCGCAGCTTTGCTCGGCAGACAATACTTACAGTTTTCTCGTGAACCAGGGCCAAGATGGTTCTTATCCGTTCAGTGTGGTTCAGACGAATACGGTTACTTTCTTTGATTCCGCTCCGGTTTCTTTCACCTGGATACGGGATACCGCGGCTCCTTCGGCTCCGGTCATTCTTTCGCCGGCAGTGAACCCTTATACCTCCTCGGGCAATCTCACGGTCAGCGGCAGCTGTGAGGAAAACGCGGTTGTCGTTTTATCCGGCAACGGTTCTCAATCGCGATCATGCCTGGGCGCCGGATTTAGTTTCACCGTCAATGAGGCCGAAGACGGCACGTTCGAGTTCACCGTGATTCAAACCGATCGCGCTGGAAATGCTTCAGCAACCGCCGCGCTTACCTGGATAAGAGACTCGGTGGTGCCACCGACGCCGACAATCGTGACCCCGGCCGTGTTGCCGGTCTGGTCAAATGCCTCCAGTCTGACCATTTCAGGAGGTTGCGTCACCGGAAACACGGTCAGCTTGGGTGGGAACGTCACATCCGAGGAAATCGCGACGGGCGCTTTGAGCCAGGTTTGCGTGTCATCTGGATACAATTTTAACGTAAATAAGTCTTCGGACGGGACGTTCGGGTTTACTCTCAAACAGACGAGTCCGAGTTCGATCGAGTCAGGGTCGATCTCGATGCAATGGATTCGTGACAGCGTGGCACCCGTAACGACGATCACGAGTGCGCCGCCTGCGGCGAATTTGTCCACAATGACGTCATTCAGTTTCGCCACGAACGATCCCGATGCGACTCTCTTCTGCAGTCTGGATGGCGGGCCTTGGAGCACGTGTGTTTCACCGCAGGCTTATAGCGGGCTCGGAAATGGTCCGCATACGTTCAGTGTGAAGGCGATGGACAAGGCCGGGAACGTCGAACTCGCGCCGCCAGCCCACAGCTGGTCTCAGGAATTGTTCCAGACAGTGGCTCTTTACCATTTTGATTCAACGGCCCCGTTGGGGGATGGCAGTCAATATTCGGAAGCGAACAGGAATCCGCTCACGAGCACGAACACGAGTTTGTCTGATCAAGCCGTCTTTGGTGAGGGGCGGGATCTGACTCAGGCGAATTCATTCCTTTCGGCTGAACCGTCCGCGACTCTTGCCCTTCTCAGTACCCGGATGACCGTTGAAGCGAGAGTGAAGCTCAAGAACAATCCCGCCGCGGGAGTACGTTATGTCATCGCATCGCGTATGGGTTCAGCAGGCCAATACGGGTGGGAATTCGGGCTTCGAAAACAAGGTTCGAACGTCTATCTCTATTTTGCCGGCAGTCTGAATGGAATCTCGACGAATGAGGTGAGGACGCCGATTTCGACGGGCTATATGTCATTCCATCATTTTGCAGTGACTTGGGACCGAGGCTCGGTGAAGCTCTACCTGGACGGTGTTTTGAAAGGTTCTGGAACCATAGGTACGGCCGGTTCGAGCATTCTTTTCAACACGAATGCTGCATTGCGAATCGGCGCGAATCAGACTGGATCGTATCTCACCGGTTACATGGATGAGGTGCGGATCAGCCAGGCCGTGCGCTGGAGTTCAAGCTTTATCGTCCCGATTGCACCGTATGCATCGCCAGCGGATTGAGACTAAATCTGTCGTCAATCCGTAAGCTGAACCGAGTAGCTTGGCGAATCGTATTCGACCGTCAGGTCGCCACCGACGGACGCGGACTGCTGGATTCTTGGCTTCCGGGCTCTTTTGAACGCGATGCGGACCGTTCCATTCTGTATCATCTGAAAGACGGTCGGGGGGACTCGCAGCGTGCTTCCGTTCGCGGTCACGCGGACCGTATTGCTGTAGCTCGTCCACCCTGCGGGGGCATCGCGACCTGCCGTACCCGAGGCGGATACTTCGATTGAATCCGTGGTCTCGACTTCGTTGCCGACGAAGGAGACCGTAAATCCGGTACGGCTCACGGTATGTGGAAGATTCTGAATCGCCATGGAGATCATGTTCACCGAATTCGTGTAAACACTCCCATCATTCGTTCTGAAGATGAAGCTGTGATTCCCGCTCGCGGTCCCGGATGTGCACGCATGATAGCTGATCCCGAGGAAAGCCTCTTTTGCCATCGGGCTTCCATCAAAGGTGACGGAGGCGGGTTTTTGAAGATCAACGCTCTTGCCGGCCGCGTTCGAGATCGTGAACTGAGCGCGCCCGCAGAGGGACTTCGAGGTCTCTGAGTAAGAGATCGTGTACGATTGATAAAGCTGGTCCGGGTTTACATCAGTGGAATCCGCAACATCGAAATTGCAACCGGCCGATAAAATGCCAAGAACAACAAAGGCGCACCTTTTCATCTTATTCTCCCTGTGGTTTTTTTTTAGAACTAGTCGAGGGGGGCCGACGAGTCAAGTATCGTGTTCTGTTGAAAAATCGCTAGTTTCCGATTTGCTGAACGCGACACTTCAGCGTTAGAATTATTGAAATGACGAACATTTACAAATCCGATGTGAGGGTGAGTCAGTCAATCCTTTTTGCAGTAGCGGCGTGGCTTTTTGTCAGTCCTGCATCTCTCACGCACGCGGCTTCGGAAACCGAATGTGTTCGGCCGCGGCTCCAATCGATCAGCCGTGAGCAGAAGCTTGGCAGAAAGCTCGATCCGACGCTTTCGCCGAAGCACGAAGGCTATTACGTCGATGCGCGACCCAGCGATTACGAACAGTACACAAAAGGGCACGCCACTTTCACGGTTCCCCCCGGGATAAAGGGAGTCACGCAAGAAGACATGGGAGTCAGTCTTTTGAAAGCGACGCCCAAGGAACTGAATGCCATCGTCAGCGACGGATTTGAGCATGCGGGCGAACTTCATTGCGTTACTTCGGCTGCCGGCGCCTGGACTCGAGGAGGCGGGCGGATCAAGGCACTCGAGCCTTATAATATCCGACGCTTTATCACGCCGTCGGAGTACGATCAGATGCTCTTTTCGAACAAGGTCACCTCCGCCAAGGATGCGCAGGAGGTGATGGACGCGCTCGGAATGAAGGCGCCGCCCAAAGGGCGGGTTCTCGACGAATGGAAGAACGAAGTGATCGCGAAACACCGGGCCATTGAAGGGGGTATCGTCCGCAAAGCCGCCGAAAACCCGGAAGCGATCAATCCGCTGGACGTCAAATTCACGCTCTTGGCCTTGCAAAGCAAGAAATCGGGCAAGTACATCAGCTTTGATGTGTGGCTGAGTGAAAAAACCCACTCTGAAGTGGCGGGCTATATCGGCTGGTTCAAGCAGAATTTCAGGTCGAAGCGTTTCTCGCCTGATCCCGAGATCGACCGGAATATCAAAGCCGCGCTCTCCGAGTATTTCGCTGAATCCACGCGACGGGGAGAG
>DATDSK010000318.1:0-9102 GCA_035291325.1 Bdellovibrionota bacterium
TGGTGGGAGAAATGTTTAAAGCTGGCGCATTCTGATCATTCCCCGAACCGCAAGCCGTAGAGACTGACCCGGACGCGATCTGCTTCGGGAAATGAAATCGTGACTTGCCGGTTTTTGGCCGGAAGACGGTCCAGTACGCGATAAAGCCAGGCGGAGCCCACTCGGGCGACGGTTCTTCCATCGTCGTCCTGCTGCAGGTCCGAACCGAAGAACTCCTCGAACGCGGGCATTCCGTCGACCTGAATTGAGATGGAAGCCGGTTCGACCGTTTTAAGCATCGATCTCGCGATCAGGGAGAGCTTTGACGAAGGACAATGAATAGCGATTTTGGCCTCGGGATCGGCGGTGCTGATGGACGAAGCGGTCTGGTCCCATTTTCCCGTGAAAAGTGGCACGCCCGAAGGGCTGCTTTCCGGCAAGGTTTCGATGCTCCTGAGCGTCTTGAAATGAGCGCTGCCCAACTCCAGTTTGGAGTTGTCATTGCTCGGTTTGAGCTCGGGGGAGAAAACCGGGGGGAGCGGCAGGCCGGGGTCATTCGCTCTCAGAAACTGCTGAACCTTCGATTCACCTTCCGGCAACCATTGAAGTCCGGACTTTTCGAAATGATTCTTTTGTTGATAGGTGAGAACCATTTTCGGGGTTTCGGAAGCGCCGAAGGACGCGGTCAAAAGACCATCGCCGTCGAGGGCGACGGGAAACTCGATCCGGTGTAATGCGATAAATTTGTCTTCTATCGACGTCCGGGAGTAGAAGTCCGGGTAAGGAAATCTAAGCACCAGCAGAAAGCCGAGATTCAGTGAATTGTATCGGCGATGCCATTCCCGGGCGTAAGTAATCGTGCTTTCTCCGGCGAAACTCGTGGGATCAATGAACAGAATCACCCAACCGCGACTGCTGAACGCAGGATCAAGCGGGTGCGTGGTGATGCCGCCTTGATGATTGATCGCGGCCAAAAGAGGTTCGGAGCCGAACCAGAGCGGGCGAAGTTCCTTTTTCGCGAGGGCGATGGCTTCTTCAGCGGTGAGCTGCTTTTCGCGCGGTTTCCAGATCATGTGTCGTCTTCATGCTCCGGGCGTTTTCCGGATCCTCTCCAAAAAGAGAATATCATGGCGAGAATTGCCAGGCATCCTGAGACGGCATGGACCATGTGAAGTGAAGAGATAAAGTCGTTATTGAGCTTGTGACGCCAGGTGAAGAGGGTTGTGGCCAGGCCGGTCCCCGTAACAAGGCCCAGATTGCGAACGGTGGCGAGCAGGGCTGATGCGACACCCAGCTTGCTGGGGGGAACGGCGCCCATAATCGCATTATTGTTCGGTGCCTGAAAAAGGCCGGTCGCCAGTCCCGCGAACGACAAGGCAACTACGATAGCGGCGGGACCGATCGTACTGTGCAGGCCCGGTCCGACGACGCCCGACATTCCAAAAAGGCCGATGGCCCCGAACAGTGCGCCGATTGAACTGAGCCAGCGGCTGCCGACCCGGTCAGAGAGACGGCCCGCGATCGGGGCGATCACAAAAGTGGTGAGCGGAATCGCGGTCATGAACAGACCGGCCTTATGAGGAGCGAAATGCAGGGTTTCTTCGAGAAAGAAAGGCATCAGGACAAAGACGGAAGAAAATGACACGAACATCAGGAGACTCGCCAGATTCGCGGCCCAGAAAATCCGGATTTTCAGCAGTGACAGATCAAACAGGGGGGCTTTTGCTTCCGATTCCACCTTAATGAAAGCCGCACCGAACAGGACTGACAAAATCCCGAAGAACCACGGCGAACCGGTCAACGGCAGGCTTCCGGAAATGGAGATGTCCGGCGGGTCGAAGAGGATGATGAAGGAGAACAGAAAGATGGTCTGAAGAAAGGCTCCGATCCAATCGAAAGGTGCCTTTTCCCGCGGTATCCGATCCCGGCTTAAAAAGTGCTGAGCGAGCGCGATGCCGACAATCCCGATGGGGATGTTGACCCAGAAAATGCTGCGCCAGCCGAATTCCGTGATCAATAACCCGCCGACGCTCGGGCCCGAAACGAGTCCCGTGCTGACGACCATTGCCAAAGTTCCGAGCGCGGCTCCGCGTTCACGGAACGGGAAAGCCGCCGTGATGATTGCCGGGCCGTTTGCCATCAGCATGGAAACACCGAGCGCCTGGATCACTCTCGACGCGACGAGAGCTCCGAGGGACGGCGAGAGCCCGCAAAGCGCTGATCCGATCGTAAATATCAGGAACCCAAGTTGAAATACCGGCTTTCGGCCGTGTTGATCGGAGAGGCGTCCAAAGGGAAGAAGAAGGCAGGTGATCACAAGTAAATAGACCACGACGACCCATTTCACCTGATGCAGCGGCGCGCCGAAGTCCTTCGTCAGAGTTGGAAGCGCGATGTTGACGATGCTTGAGTCCAGGGTGGCCATGAAGGTTCCGCATGCCACTGCCGCAAGGACCCACCATTTTTGGGCCATCCGAGTACTCTAGCATATCAGGCAAACGCTTCAATGATGCCTTTAAGCTTCGTTCGAGCTACTATCGAGGTGTGATTCTGTTCGGGCATCTCGGAATAGGCAGTAAGCTCGCGAGTCCTTGGAAAAAGGGGCTGCCTTTTGGCGTGCTCCTGGTTGGAACCATGCTTCCCGACCTGGTCGACAAGCCGCTTTACTATTCCGGCTTGGCTCCAGGACTCATCACCGGAACGCGCACCTTCGGTCATACCGCCTTGTTTTGCGCTACGCTGTGGGCTGTCGGACTCGCCGCCCGGTCCCGCGTTTTTGCCGCGCTCGCGCTGGGCGTCGCGAGTCACCTTCTGCTCGACAATTTTGTCGATCGTTTCATGCCGAACCCGGGTTCCGAAGGACTTTTGGCGCTTCTCTGGCCGTTCCTGGGCACACGCTTTCCTGTTCTGCCGTATCGGACGATCGGTGAGCAGGTCGCGACCGTGTTTCAGCCGGTCATGATCGGTGCCGAGGTCGTCGGCTTGGCCCTGCTCCAATGGCATTTTTGGAAATCGGTGCATCGCACGGAAATCGTCGAATCAGCTACCGAGATTATCCAGGCCAAGCGAACGAAAAAGCTAAAGCGCTACTGAGGCCTTCGTCTTTTTCGGGCCCTCTTCGGCTTTCATCTGATCGCGAACGGAGAAGAACAGCATTCCGCCGGAAAAAACGGCCATGAAGAGTCCTGTATAGAGATTCAGGTTCAGTCTGCCGGGGACCACCGGTTCGGTAATCCCGAGAACCACCAGAATCAGCGCGAAGATCATGAACAGGACGCCGATGATGAATCGTAGGTCATCCAGGTACTTTTGCAGCAAGTTCATATTTTTTACCTCAGCACGAAGTTAAGAGCGATCACTGCAACCAACACGGCCACCGCCAGCGGTGCCGGTCTGAGATACCAGGTAACCCCGGTCTCTTTCGGCTTTTCCGTAAGACTGTAGACGAGACCACGGAGTTCATCAGCCGGTTTTGCTTTCGTGGCAAGGCTGATGACGATCGTGATCACGAAACACGAGGTCCAGGCGACGATCGCGATCGCGAAGGCCTGCGCCATCGCCGACGAGAACTCGTGAACCGGGGTCGACAGCATCCAGCCGCCTTTTCCTTCGGCAATGGTGATTCCCTGGGTAATGGCCGCCATGACCGTTCCCGAGAGCAGTCCCCAGAAAGCGCCGTGACCCGTTGTCCTTCGCCAGAACATCCCGAGGAGAAATGTCGCGAAAAGCGGAGCATTGACAAAGCCGAAAACGAGCTGGAGGAGGTCCATGATGTTGTTGAAGCTCCTGGCCAGGTATGCCGTCGCGACGGAGAGCAGAATCCCGAAGAGTGTCGCCATTCGACCGACCCAAAGATAGTGCTTGTCCGGCGCGTTCTTTTTAAAATGCGTCTGATAAATGTCATAAGTCCAGACCGCGTTGAAGGCCGTGACGTTTCCGGCCATTCCGGACATGAAGGACGCCATCAGGGCCGTGAGGCCGATACCGAGGAGTCCCGTGGGATAGTAATGTGAAAGCATGACCGGCAAGGTCATGTCGAAATCCATCCGGCCGTCTGGTTTGAGGGGAAGCGCGAAACTCCCGTCGGTTTTCGTGAGCACGAGTGCGATCAGGCCCGGAAGAATCACGACGAACGGGATGAGCATCTTCGGTATCGCGGCCACGATCGGCGTGCGCTGCGCGGCTGACATGTTATGCGCGACCATCGCTCGCTGAACGACGAGGAAGTCCGTGCACCAGTAGCCGAACGAGAGCACGAAGCCCAAACCCATGACCATCTGGAATATGTTGACGCCCATCGGATTATCGGCAGCCGAGCCCATGTTTTGCCAGGTGTGAGTCATGACGGCCGGAAGCTGCTGCTCGATCCCGTTCCAGCCCCCGACCTGATGGAGTCCCGCGAATACGAGAGGGGCAATCCCGAGCACGATCAGGAAAAACTGGAGAACCTCGTTGTAAATGGCGCTCGTGAGCCCGCCGGTCAGGATGTACGCGAGCACGATGCCTCCCGAGAGCCACACCGAGACCTCGAAAGACCAGCCGAGGAGTGACTGAAGAAGTATCGCGAGAGCGTAAAGGGAAACTCCCGAAGAGAACACCGTCATCGCCGCGAAAGAGAGGGCATTGAAGCTCCGCGTTTTTTCGTCGAAGCGCAATTTCAGGTATTCGGGAACCGAACGTGCACGGCTGCCGTAATAGAACGGCATCATGAACACGCCGAGAAAAATCATGGCCGGAATAGCGCCGACCCAGTAAAAATGCGCCGTCATGATCCCGTACTTCGCGCCCGAGGCGGCCATCCCGATCACTTCCTGAGCGCCCAGGTTCGCCGAAATAAAGGCGAGGCTTGTGATCCAGAGCGGAATGGATTTGCCGCTCATCAGGAAATCGCCGCTGCTTTTCACCCTGCGTTTGAGCAGGAAGCCGATTCCCAGAACAAAAACGAAGTAAACGGCGATAATGCCGTAGTCGATCATGGAAAGTTTCATGCGTAGCCCTTTCAGCAGCAGATGGTTGTGCGCTGTTAAGAATAACACAAACAGAATCTGAGGCCAGAAAAGTCTACGTTTGGCTGACAGCGTCCTCGGCGGCACCGGAACGAGTGGTTCCGATGACCGGTTCGGACCTTCGATCTTCAAAACGGTATTTGGAAAGGACTTCGATCGCGGCGCGAAAACCGCTTTTCACGTATTCCGAAAGTTTCTTGGGGGAAAGGCTGAAGTTGTCTCCGAAGAACACCTGAGCATCCGTCGGACTCGGGTGAATGTAGATCGTGTCGACGTCGGAACGATGGTGAAGCTCTTTTTCAAGAATCTCGCAGATCCTTCGGCGATGTTCCTCGGTCAGTGCCTGCTCTTTGCAGTACCGCGACACCGCATTGATCGCGTTTCTCTGGACGTCGTTGTTGTGAATCGTATTATTTATCTTCTGTTCGACGAGGAGAAATATGGACTGAACCACGATCGGTGCCAGTCCGTATTCGGTCAAGGAACCGATCTCTTTCATGAAATGGTAGGGCTGGTGCGTGTAGCTCGCGATGACGAGGTCCGCTCCGGCGTCCACGGCGACATGTGTCGAAAGCGTGTCGCGGATTTCGCCATCGATGTAGTGGATCGGGGTCCCATTCCGGTTCTTGACGGGGTAAGGCGCGTAAAGCGGTGGCAATGCCGCGCTGGCCGCGCAAGCCTGCGAGATAACGACGTCATTATCGTATTGACAGGAGAGATCGTGGGCAGGGGGCTGGTAGCTGTATTTTCCGAAAACGACTTTTCGGGAATGATTGAGCTGGGTGGCGACGATAAAAAGATCGGCAATGTAGTCATGAAAGCTGTTGGAGGGCAGGACCTCCTCGCGGAAGAACTGTTCAATTCCGGCCGTTGTAAAAAAACCGGTTGTTTTCAGCCAGCGGAGTTGAAGCACGTCCTCCCATTTGCCGTCGAAAAGGTTGGAGACGATCTTCTTGAGATAAGCGACCTGTCTCAGTTGCTCGCCCGCCAAGCCTGGCCGGATTTTCAGCATCGTCGGGTACGTGAGCCGGGGCAAGACCTTCGGGGTCATGTCGGCCGGATCGGTGAGAGGCGTTTTCTTTGTCAGGAAAGAATTGAAAATATTGTCGAGCGAATACCCGGCAGCAAGATAGCTCGCGATAATCGACCCGGCGCTTGATCCGACATAGGTTGAGATCTCCATGGGGCGGGGCGACTGTATCGGACCTGACTTGGGGTTCAATCCGCCGTAGAATTTAAACCCCTGTTCTTGGAGCGCGAGAGCGACACCCAAGTGAAATGCTCCAGCTTTGGAGGCGCCGCCGCTGCACACGAAGGCGATCTTTCTTTTCGAACCGATCTGAATTTTATCGTCCGTGGCTTTTTGTCGGGTAATAGCCATAATGCGAGATTACTTGAAATTCTTTCCCGTGGAAATACAATTGATCATATGTCGAAATGCGCTGCGGCGGGCAAATGGATTCCTTTGATGGATTATGCGGGCAAGAAAGGGATCAGCCTTTCAACTCTTCGCAGGCACATCAAAGCAAACAAGATTCTTTATAAGGTAGAGAACGGCCGTTACCTTCTGCTGGACGAGGGGACGGATGATTCGCAACTCAACAGTCGAGCCATCGGCGATCCCAAATTCGTGGAGTTGACGGCTAAACTGCAGAAGGCACAAAAGGAAATCGCAGAGTTAAAAACGCTTATCGCGCTCTACGAGGAGACAATGCCTTCTCAAAGGTTGGATGGTTAATAGCACCCGATTGGATTTCAAGTCTTTTATCTTAATGCGCAGGGCGCTTTTTCCGGCGTTTCTTTTGCTTTTTTTCGCGTTTTCCACTTCAGCCCATGCCACATCGGAATTGGACCGGAAGTACGCTCTCGAGTCAGTCGGACTCCTGCGTTCATTGGATAATGTGGACGGGCTCTTCGCCGATTATGTCGCGTCCGCTTACCGGGACTATTTTTCCCGGCAGAGCCGTTTCAAGCTTCAAGACCTCTCGAAGGCCGATGACGTACTTGCCCGGGCGAAGCTGCCGTATGGCAAGATCATCTACGATCGCGAAATTCTGAGTCAACTCGCCCGCGCGACGCGCGCCGAAAGTATTATTCGAACAACGATTCAGAAAGAGGGAAAGCAGTATCGATTCACTCTGGAGTGGTTGCTTTCGCCGCAGATGGAATTGCTGTCAAGCGACCATTTTGTTCTGCAGGAAAATCCAGAAAAGGCGGGCAAAGAAACGCTCGAGAAAGAAGCTGCGGGTGCGCTGGGGCTTGGGGATCTCCGGGGCTCCCTGGATCAGGCTCTTGATCGGATGATCTCGAAAGTCCCGTTCGTCGCGCAGGTCACGGGCAGGGATAATCAATCGGTGACCTTCGATATCGGTGCGAACGCCGACGTCAAAAAGGGCGACACCCTTCTGATCGCCACGTTGGATGAAGTGAAGAAACATCCCCTGCTCAAGTCAGTGGTTGATTGGCGCTTGAGCGCCGTCGGCCGCGTTGAAATCGAGGAAGCCGACGAGCGGATCGCTTTCGGCAAAGTGATCGAGGAAGAATCCGGCCGGAAGATCGGCCGTTATCAGAAGGTCGTTCAAATCATGCCGACGCCGGTCGGTCTCGCCGTTCAGTCGGCGGCACGGCCGACGGCCGAGGAGGAAACGCCCGATGAACCACCCCGCCTGGGCTGGATCAGCGGCGGCCTTGGGGCGGGCAGTTTTACCCGCCAGCTCAGTTCAGAATCCTCGGGTTTGAGCGGGACCGGGCTCTTTCTCATTCCGAGAGCCGATCTTCAGCTCTGGTTGAATCGTGAATGGTTCACCGAGTTCGGTTTTGGATACGGTTTTTCGAGTTACTCGCAAAATGATCTGGCGACCGGCGCGGCGACCGCGGCGGGTTCCGTATCGGCATCAATGTCCGCCTGGCGCTTTAATCTCGGCTACTCTTACCTCGTGAATGGAAACTTTTTTGGCCCGAAGGGCTGGGTCAGGATGGGTTATCAGTCAGCCACCTACACGTTTCCCGTTTCGGTCACGGAACAGACGACGCCGATCGGTTTTAAGGCGTTCTTTTTCGGAGTGGGGGGGGACCTCCCGATTCGCTCGAATTGGAGCGCGACGCTCAATATTGATTTCGGGCTGTTGCCGAGCGCGGCCGAGACGACGAATGTTTCCGGGTCGGTGAACAGCTCGTCCCAAGTGAGCTTTTTCATGGGGGCGCTCTATCGGTACGCCCCGAAAATCGCGATCCGCGGCGGGCTGGAGATCACCGCGAACAACGCTGAATTCCAGGACGGCGCGGCGCTGTCACAAAAGACGGTCACTTTCGCCCCGAGTTTGATTTACTATTTCTGACTCAGGACACTAGTGCCGCATGCGCGGAGCCCCCTTCCCAAGGCTGCAAATCCAAGGTAAAGCTGGGTTCGCACATGAAGAGTACCGAACATTCGCAAGATGACGTCGCCCGGCGCATTCAGGAGCTGACCGCTCAAATTCACCATCACGACTTCAGGTACTACGTTCTTGACGATCCGGAAATTTCCGACGCGGAATATGACAAACTCTACCGTGAACTCGAGAGCCTTGAGGCAAAGTATCCTGATTTGCGCATGAGCGATTCACCGACTCTTCGAGTGGGGGGGCGGGCGCGCGAGGAGTTCAGGAAAATCCGGCATCGCGTCCCGATGCTGTCCCTCGCGAACGCCTTGAGTGAGCAGGAGTTCGTGCAGTTCGATGAGAGGCTGCACCGTTTCCTGGACGTCGATGCCGATGTTCCTCTCGAGTATTTCGTGGAACTCAAGTTTGACGGTCTCTCGCTGAATCTCACTTACGAAAATGGCGTGCTCGTTTCAGCCGGAACCCGGGGCGACGGCGAAACCGGCGAAGACGTCAGCCCGAACGTTCACACGATCCGAGCGGTCCCGCTCCGGATGCGAAACGTTGCCGGCAAGACGGTGCCGCGCGTTCTTGAAGTCCGCGGCGAAGCCATTTTGCCGATCAAGGAATTTGAAAAGCTCAACGAGGAACAGGCGCGCAAGGGGCAGAAGCTTTTCGCGAATCCGCGAAACGCGGCTGCGGGATCGCTTCGCCAGCTGGACCCCTCGGTCACCGCCTCCCGTCCGCTCACCGTCTTC
>DATDSK010000319.1:0-5505 GCA_035291325.1 Bdellovibrionota bacterium
AGGAGAAAAGTAGATGTCAGCATCTGTTGAAGAAAGAGTTCGCAATATCATCTGTGATCAGCTTGCCGTTGAGCCGGAAAAGGTCACCCCCACCGCTTCGTTCATCGATGACCTCGGCGCCGACAGTCTGGATATCGTCGAACTCGTCATGACCATGGAAGAAGAGTTCGACCTGGATATTCCGGATGAAGACGCTGAAAAGATCAAAACGGTCGGCGACGTGATCAAATACGTCGTTTCCAAAGCGTCTCACTGAGAGGAATCACCGGTGCCCACTGCACTCACCTCCTCAGCCAGCGAGGGTGGCGTCCGACGAGTCGCCATTACCGGTATTGGCGCGGTCAGCCCGTTAGGTCTTTCTGCCGCTGAATCCTGGCGGAATGTCCTGGAAGGGCGTTCTGGAGTCGCGAAAATCACGCGATTCGACCTGACCGACTGCCCGATCACCATCGCGGCCGAGGTCAAGGGTTTCGACGTGACACGTGCGGTGGGCCCGTTCCATCCTCAAGGGCTTCACACGACTGAAGGCGCTGTAACCCAGGCGGCGAACGCGAAAGACGCACGCCGCGTCGGCCGTTACGTCCACTACGGATTGGCAGCCGGTCTGGAAGCTTACGGCGACTCCGGTTTGGACGCGATTCGCTCGAAAGTTTCACCCGGACGCATCGGAGTGAATATCGGAGCCGGCATGGGTGGACTTCCTGAAATCGAGGACGTCCATAATGACTTTCTCGCCAAAGGCTACCGCAGGGTAACTCCGTTTTTCATTCCGCAGGTCATTCCCAATATGGCCTCGGGACAACTCAGCATTCTATTGAACCTTCAGGGTCCGAATGTCTGTAGCGTCACCGCATGTTCGTCGAGTTCCCACGCCATCGGCGAATCATTCCGGCTGATTCAGCGCGGGGATGCCGACGTCATGATCGCGGGCGGAGCCGAATCAGTGATCTGCAAACTGGGCATTGCCGGTTTCGCGGCGATGCGGGCCCTTTCGGCCCGAAACGACAATCCTGAAGGCGCCTCTCGCCCCTTTGACCGGGACCGTGACGGTTTCGTCATGGGTGAAGGCGCGGCCGTTCTGGTGCTCGAAGAATACGAATTTGCAAAAAAACGCGGAGCGAAGATTTACGCTGAACTCGTCGGATACGGACTTTCAGGCGACGCCTATCATATGACCGCGCCCGCGCCGGGCGGCGAAGGCGGGTATCGTTCGATGGAATCTGCCTTGAAAAGCGCCCGCCTTCAACCTGATCAGATCGGCTATATTAACGCGCACGGGACCTCGACCCCTACCGGCGATGTCGAAGAGGCTCGCGCGATCGCGAAGCTCTTTCCGAATGGCCCGAAGCACCTCCATATCAGCTCGACGAAGTCGATGACGGGACACCTCCTTGGAGCTGCCGGGGCGATTGAATCCATTTTTTCGATTCTGGCGATCAGGGAAAACAAGATTCCACCGACGATGAACCTCGAAAATCTCGATCCGGGATGTGCTGAACTCGGACTCGATTTCACAGCGCAGCGGGCTGTCGAAAAACGGATGAACTATGCACTTTCAAACAGCTTCGGGTTCGGAGGAACAAACGCGAGCCTGATCTTCGGCCGCGTTTAGATACCCCGCCGGAGAACCACCTGGGAATCAAAATGAAAAAGAAAAAGCTGATCGCCATTGCTTCTGATCATGCCGGCTTTGAAATGAAGGCGGCGATCCAGAAAACGCTCAGGGATTGGAAATGGCGTGATTTGGGCCCCCTCAATGACGATCGCGTCGATTATCCCGATTTCGCCGCGAAACTTGGCAAAAGCGTCGCCAACGGTCAGGTTGAACGCGGAATTCTGATCTGCGGAAGCGGTATCGGCATGAGCATCGCGGCGAACAAGATTCCCGGCATCCGCGCGGCCGTTGTCGAAAATCCGAGCGCAGCCCGCCTTTCGCGCGAACATAACGATGCCAATGTGCTTTGCCTCGGTTCCAGGTTCCTGGCGCCCGCTTACGGCGCCGAGATCGCCCGCGCCTGGCTTGAAGCCGGATTCAGCGACGACGCGAGACACCGGAACCGCATCAAGAAAATCCATGCTCTCGAGCAGAAGGTCAGCGCGCCGGGAAAGCCGGGCCGCCGTTCAAAAAAGACCGAGAAAGGTGCAAGCAGATGAATAACGCGCTCAAAAAGACCGATGCCGTTCTGGATGCAATGATTCAAAAAGAACACGTTCGCGAGGAGGAAGGAATCGAACTCATCGCTTCTGAAAATTACGTGAGCCGCGCCGTTCTCGAAGCACAGGGGTCGATTCTGACGAACAAGTACGCTGAAGGCTACCCCGCAAAACGCTATTACGGCGGTTGCGAATACGTCGACGAAATCGAATCCGCGGCCATTCAGCGCGCCTGCACCCTTTTCAAAGCTGAAGCGGCAAACGTCCAACCGCATTCCGGCTCGCAAGCGAACATGGCGGCTTACCTTTCGCTGATGTCTCCAGGGGACACGGTCCTGGGGATGAGCCTCGCCCATGGGGGCCACCTCACGCATGGAAGTCCCGCCAATTTCAGCGGGAAAATTTTTCGGGCAATTTCTTACGGCCTCAGCCCGGAAACCAACCGGCTCGATTACGACATGGTCCGCGACCTGGCGATGAAAGAACGTCCGAAGGTGATCGTCGCCGGAGCGAGCGCCTATCCCCGGATCATCGATTTCGAGGCCTTTGGCAAGATAGCCGCTGAATCAGGCGCTCATCTCGTGGTCGACATGGCGCATATCGCGGGACTCGTCGCGACTGGCCTGCATCCTTCGCCGATTCCATACGCGACTTATACGACTTCAACGACGCACAAGACACTCCGGGGCCCGCGAGGAGGCCTCATCCTGGCTCGCGCCGACAAAATCAAGGCCGTGAACTCGATGATTTTTCCCGGCATTCAAGGTGGTCCGCTCATGCACGTCATCGCCGCCAAAGCGGTCGCCTTTGGCGAGGCTCTTTCTCCATCGTTTATCGAGTACCAAAAGCAGGTCCTTCGAAATGCGAAAGCGCTCGCGAATGAGCTCATGGCGCGCGGCTTCAGCCTTGTTACCCAGGGAACCGACAATCACCTGATGCTCGTCGATCTGACGACGAGTGGCGACGGAGCGATCACGGGGAAAGAAGCCGAGGCTTGGCTCGACCTGGCTGGAATCACCGTAAACAAGAACACGGTACCCAACGAGAAGCGGAGCCCGTTTGTTACAAGCGGCATCCGGATCGGGGTTCCCGCGATTACGACTCGCGGGATGGGTGATTCCGAAATGCAACAGATCGCCCGTTGGATTCATCAGGCGCTCGAGTCCAAAGGCGATACGACGAAGCTCGCCCGTATTCGCGCGGAAGTACGCGATCTTTGTAGACAATTCCCGCTCTATTCCAATTAAACCCGAGTTGAGCGGGCCCCTTATCCTTCCTTGAAGCGCGGCAACAAATCGGGTACAAGACCTTCGGAGATTTCTATTCGTGAAGTGCCCATATTGTTCCACCTTGGACACCAAAGTCATCGATTCGCGCATCAACCAAACGGGTGATATCACCCGGCGGCGGCGTGAATGCCCGCATTGCGAAGGACGCTTCACCACGTACGAACGCGTTGAAGAAGTCATGCCCGTTGTGATCAAGAAGGACGGACGACGAGAGCCGTATGCGCGAAATAAGATCTGGGACGGAATCCAAAAAGCCTGTCAAAAAAGGTCCGTACCGACTCAAAAAATCGACGAACTCGTAAACTCCATCGAGAAGCGGATACAAAGCTTCGGGCTGAAGGAAGTGCCATCACGAACAATCGGCGAGATGGTCATGCTCGAACTTCACCGCCTGGACAAGGTGGCTTACGTACGGTTCTCTTCGGTTTACCGCGAGTTCCGCGATGTCGAGGAATTTGTCGCTGAACTGAAGGGTCCCCCGATGCCGCATGACGACTCCCAAAGTCTGGCCTTTCCATTTGCGGGAGGACCGGATTCCAACACCGTTGCTTCCACTTCTTCCACCAACACGAGCCAAACTCAATGAAATCCCGGCACCACGCGCGAGAGATAGCGTTACAAATTCTTTATCAATACGACATGGAAGGACAAGGACGAACCGGCCCGGCTGAAGCCGAGGCCCAGAAGTTCATCTCTGATCTGACCCATCACTTCGAGCATTTTGAAGTCCCCCAGGAACTCCGCGAATTTGTCGCGCAACTCGTGGTCGGGACGATAACCGAAGTTTCCGCTCTGGACGCGGCGATCGAAAAACATGCCACCAATTGGAAGCTGAATCGCATGCCTATCGTGGACCGGAGTCTCCTTCGAATGGCTATTTACGAAATGACTCACTTTCCCGACACCGCCGCGTCGATCGTCATCGATGAGGCTATCGAACTGGCGAAACAGTTCGGAACCGAAGAGACACCGGGTTTTGTAAACGGTATTCTTGACGCCGTTATGCGAAACCGGATTTGAATCGGCAAATCTTGCCTATTGGTTGGTGAGAACGGGCCCCCTTGCGTACGTTCGTCAAACCCGGTTAAACTTGATCGAGAGCACATGGGGACTTACAAAGCCGAATCACCAGCCGAAAAATCCGTGGGCAGTCGTATCCACAGCCTTGATGTGGACGCCGATCGCGCGCTCTTCACCGGCGAAGTTCAAGGGCTTGCCGTCACCTTCTATGAGAACGAGCGCCCCCTTGCCGGCTTGGCTGGGCTCTTGGACTGGAGATTCCAGGGCGTCATCTCGGACTATCTCAGGGAAGGTGCGATCACGGGGGCAGCCGGGCAATGTGCTTACATCCCGATCACGCGAAACGGCATCATCTATCACCTGGTCCTTGCCGGAGCTGGCGAATCCAGTGCTCCTGGACAGCGCACCAAAGTACCCGCCGAAACCTGGAAAGTTCTTCAGAAAAATCTGAGTTCATTGAAGCTGAAAAGAATCGGGATTTCTCGAAAGGATTTCGGAGATTTCACCGATGATCTTCTCTCGAAACACATGAAAGGAGTTCCGCTATGGATAGTGCATTAGAAGCAGCCTTGGCGGAACTTGCGCAGCGTCTCATGACCAGATCCAAGAAATTCGAAAGCGTTGCTCAACAATGCGATCCCCTGGAAGCGCTCAAGCAAATGGGCACGCTCGAGGAGGTCACGAGAAAAAGCCTGTTACTTGAGCAACCGGAACCCGCTCCGGTGCGCGCTCAAGCGCCGATCACGCCTGCCGTGCCCGTCAGCTATTCCACTTCCCACCAGGAATATCGAGCTGCCCTCGAGGATGGGTCGATCATCGAGGCGCTCCTGAAATTCCATGAACAAACCGGGACACAACCCGTGACCGCTAAGAGCCAGCCTCCCGTTCCCGAAGCCGCGCTCCCGCCCGAGCAAACATCCATAGCGGCCCCCGAACCGTTCGAGGCCATCAGCCCACCCATGATTGCAGCAAAACCAAAACCTTCTCCATTCCTCAAGAGGCCTCCCGGCGTTTGTCAAACCATCCTGCGATGAGCACCGCT
>DATDSK010000320.1:0-2081 GCA_035291325.1 Bdellovibrionota bacterium
TTTCGGGATGGAGTCCTCGGGGCTGTAGGCATCCGAGACGAGCAGCCAGCCGAGCGGCTGGAATAAAAAAGTGACCCAATGGCCGGCGAGCTTCCTCCTCGCGACGGACTTGTAGGAATGAAACGAACTGTCGATTGCGACCAGGCGGATTCGCGATCGATCCGGAACGTCTTCAAGAGCGCGGAGGAGTACGGCCCCGCCGAGGCTCTGACCGTAGAAGACGAGATCCGGTTCCGTTTGTTTGGTGCCGTTTCGCGCGGCCGGGCGGGGCTCCCGCTCATGAATATAGTGAATCGCCGCTAGCGCGTCACGATAGAGCCCTTCTTGCGACGGGTTTCCCTCGGAGGTCCCATAGCCGCGATAATCAAACGTGAAAAAATTGTAGCCCGCCTCGATGACCCAGACCAGGGAGGCGAAGTGAGTCGTGATGTTCTGCGCGTTGCCGTGGAACTGGATAAAGGTGCCTTTGGCCGGACGTCGATCTTTGTTTTTTGCAGGGAAGTACCAGCCGTGGAGCTTCACGCCATCGGATGTGTGCAGCGTAACGGTTTCATACTTAAGCCCGAATTTCCCGGGATCGGAAAAAGCGTTCCGAGAAGGGTAGTAGAAGAGGTGTCCGCAACCGGACAAGATGATTCCGCAAGTGAGGCTGAAGGCGAGCTTGAAAAGCAACTTGGTTCGGATGGTCGTGAGCGGGAGCGCCATGCGGGAACTTTGCACCTTTTCATCCCTGCTGGCAAGGGGGCGCGCGCAACTCGGGGTTTGAATACTTAATAGTAAAAATACGCTGACAGTCCGGCGGTCCAGTTCCTGTCCCCGAATCCCGGGTGGAGCGCTCCGCGCAATCCGAGCGCCCACGAAGACCGGAGACTCCAGCGCAGTTCGGATTCGAGTTGATAAGAGTCGTGACTCAAGCTGAGAAACTGGTAGCGGTATCGGCCCTGGGTAAGCGATTTGAGGCGTCCTTTTCCAAGCAGGATCCCGGCGCTCGGTCCGAGGCCCACGCGCGCCTTTGATGCCGGAAAGGAAGCGGAATAAGTCGTTTCGAGCTCTGTGAGAGAGAAGAGCGTCACAGGAATCGATGTCCATGGCTCGACCGCGTAACCCACTCCCACCTCGAACGTCCCGCCGAAGCATCGTTCGCACTCGGCGTCGCGAATTCTTTTGGCGCCGAATTCAACGCGCCATGACGGGCCCTGATTGAAAAACGTGACGGGATTCAGCGACAGGATTCGCAGGAGCGCGATATTTTCGATTTCGAAACTTTTCATTTCCCAATAATAGCGAGCCTGAATATTCATGAACTCGATTTGGGAATGACTCGGATATCCGGAACCATCGTCCAGCATGTCATGAAGGGCGAAGCGGATACCGAATTCCGAAAAATTCGCCATTGTTTTTTCGCGTCCCGTGACCAGGCTTGCCCGAGCGGACTCATGTCCCGCATGGGGCCGATCCTCTTCGGCGGGAACGAACTCAACGGATTCGCTTCTGACGGGAATCGAGGACCGGGCAAGCAGAAGCTTCTGTTTTTGTTTGGCGCTTTCCGTTTCCTTTCTGATGAGATCCTTCGGGTACTTGTAATCGAGGTAATCAATGGCGGCATCGAGGACCGATGCGGAACGGTCGCGGTCCGCGATCTTCTTCAGTGCCGAGTCCAGCTGTTCCTCGTTTTTCGCTGATACGAGTTCCCGGAGGAGGACCTTCTCACCTGGCGACAGGGCCTTGAGCCGGTGAAAAAATATCGACCGAACAGACGGGCGATAGCTGATGCCCTGAACCAGTCCGGGCGTTTTCACGGCTTGCCGGATCGTGTCGGCTGGGATGACGTAAGGAGGCAGGGGCGCCGTTATGCTGTAGCGGGGCGCGGCTGCCTCGATCGCCGTGAGAATCTGATACGAACAGTTCTGACGGAAGTAGAAATACCCGAAGTACGTGCTGCCGAGTTCCCAGAGATGCGCAACCAGGAGCTCGAGTTCCTCGGGCGTCAGGTCAAGATCATAGGACCAGAGGTCGCGCGCCTCGAAATCGTTGTACTCGCGAACCTTGAAATAGTAGGGAACGCTTGAATAAGTCCCCCG
>DATDSK010000321.1:0-14863 GCA_035291325.1 Bdellovibrionota bacterium
GCAGGCGAAGACCAGAACAATGAGCATGTGGACCCATTTGAACAGGGTCGCAAGTGAGGCATTTATCTCGGGGGAAAAATGAAGGACCGACAGGCCGGCCGCAACCAGTTCGGAAACGGGCATGGCGCTCGCGTACCAGGGATGCTGGCCCAACAGAAGAAAGCCGTTCATGAGAAAGAGAGCGATTTTCAGCGTTCCGGTGAAGGCGAGCACGAGCGTGCCGTCGAGAGAGCGGCCAAGGCCCTCGGGGCGCACGATAAACCGGCGATAGGAAAAATATGCAACGGCGACCAGAACCCCCAAGGTCGCGATGTCTTGAACGAGCATGAGGATCCAGTAGGGCTCCTTGCCGATAAATTCGAAATGAGCCGGCGGATAGATCGTGGTTGCGAACTGCTCGATCGTGCCGATCGTAATGAGGAGAAAAGCCCAGAGAAGCGTCGTGTGCATGATTCCGGGTGTTTTCTTCCTGAGAACGGCCTTTTGGCCCAGGACATTAACAATGGACGTTCTGAAACGGGAGCCCAGCTGGTCGGTCCTTCCGGATTTCGCCCGATGAGAAAGCATTAACTTGAAAAGAATGTAGAAGCGGTATCCCGAATATCCGAAAGCCGCCAAGGCGATCGGGGTGAAAAGAAAAGTTTGCCAAGTCATGTCAGGTTGCTCCGGAGTTCAGGGTTCCTTGATCTTTTTTAGCTCTTCCTGGAGGTTCGGAATGACCTGAAAGAGATCGCCGACGACGCTATAATCAGCCACTTGAAAAATGGGGGCTTCGGTGTCGGTGTTGATCGCGACGATGACTTTGGAAGTTCTCATTCCCGCGAGATGTTGAATGGCCCCGCTGATCCCGCAGGCGATATAGAGGGTGGGGGAGACGATTTTTCCGGTTTGCCCCACCTGGTCCCGATGCGGACGAAACCCGGCATCAACCGCGGCGCGCGATGCTCCGACTGCCGCGCCGAGAACGTCGGCGAGATCCTCGAGCTTTTTGAAATTTTCCGCGCTTTTTAGACCGCGGCCTCCGGAAATCACGATCGGCACCTCGGTTACGTCGGGACGGGAGCTTGAGCTTTTGACCACCTCGAGGATCTTCGATTTCAGTGTCCCTAAATTCGCCGGGACGTTCACGATTTCCGCGGCCTTTGCGGGATCTGGAGCGGGCACCCCGACCGTGTTGGGCCGGATCGTTGCCATTCTCGGACCAGGACCCGCGAATTCCACCTCGGCGGTCGCTTTTCCTGCATAAACGGGCCTGCGAAGCTTGAGCTCCGTTCCGGTAAACCCGATTTGCGTGCAGTCGCTCGCAAGGCCGACGCCGAGTCTCGCGGCAAGCCGTGGCATGAAGTCCCTGCCCGTGGGCGTGTGACTTGCGAGGACGATGTCCGGTGCCGCTGATTTCAGCAGTGCGGAAAGAGCTTTTGAATAAGCTTCAGCCGAATAGAGCTTCAGCGCCGGGTCTTGAATAAGGTGCACCGTCTTCGCCCCGTAGGGCCCGAGTTCTTTGGCGAACTCTCCGATTCCATCGCCAAGAAGAACGGCATGCGTTTCATTTCCAGCCGCCGCAGCGGCTCCGATCAGTTCGAACGTCGATGTTTTGAGTCGACCAGCGCGATGTTCGGCAATAACGAATACTTTGGCCATGGTCACACCACCTTCGCTTCCTGATGGAGCAGGCGAACCAGCTCTTTAGCCTGGGTTGCCGGATCCCCGGCAATTTTTTTTCCGGCCTGTTTTGGGGGGGGAAGCTGGAAGTTCTTGTGCCGGATTTTCTGGTCGGCTTCTGAGACGCCCAGATCAGCCATTTTAACTGTCTTAATCTCTTTCTTTTTTGCTTTCATGATGTTCGGAAGACTCGCATAGCGCGGCTCGTTCATCCCTTTTTGTCCGGCAATCACGGCCGGAAGGGAAGCCTCGACCATTTCAAATGACCCGCCCTCGATCTCCCGTTTGCATTTCACGCTGGTCGGGCCGTATTCGGCGCTTACGACTACCGTAATGCTCGGAATATCCAGGTACTCGGCCAGGAGCTGGCTCACCTGACCGGCTCCGTCGTCAGCGGCTTCTTTGCCCGTAAAGATAATGTCGAACTTCGGTTCCCGCTTGATCGTCGCTGCGAGCGCCTTCGCGACGAGATTGTTGTCCGCGGTCTCGGGAAGCTCGATCTGAATCCCGGTATCCGCCCCCATCGCGAGCGCCGTACGAATGGCTTCAGTAATACGAGCCGGGCCGGCCGAGAGCACCGTAACTGTACTGCCCGGGGTCTTTTCCTTCAGACGGATGGCCTCTTCAACCGCGATTTCGTCAAAAGGGCTGAGCACCCACTTGATACCCGTGGTGTCGATCCAGCTGTTGTTCGGATTCAGTTTGATTTTTGTTTCAGTGTCAGGAACCTGTTTAATCGAAACGAAGATGTTCATAACTCGAAAATATTACCGGTTCTGAAGGAGCATCCGCAACCTGTATTCGTTGCTTTTGACATCGGCGCCGCGGCGCGCCAGGCGCTTTGTCAGACGTCGGAACAAACCGCGCCTAAACCCGCTCGCCCCGGAGCAGATCCTCGTATTTTTCACGATCCCGAATGACACGAAACCGGCCGTTTTGGATCAAAACTTCGGGTGGCCGGGGCCGGCTGTTGTAATTGCTGGCCATCGAAAAGCCGTAGGCACCCGCCGACAGAATGGCGATGAGATCACCGGGTTCAATTCGCGCAGGAAGAGATCTCGCTTGAGCAAAGCAGTCACTTGTTTCGCAGACCGGGCCGACGATGTCGTATTTTGTTCTCGGGCCCGAACCCTTTTTCAGTGGAAGGAGTTCATGATGGCTTCCGTACAGTGCCGGCCGGATAAGGTCATTCATGCCGGAATCGACTATCAGGAATTCCTTCTTGGCCCGCCGCTTTCGGTACAGGAGCTCTGTTACGAGGACGCCGGAGTTGCCGGAGAGAACGCGCCCGGGCTCAATGAGAATGCGAAGGGGGCTGTTACGCCGGGAGAAAGCCGTTCCGGGGCCGAAGTGTTTCAGAACGAGACTGCAGTAGCTCCGGACCGACGGGGCCTTCTTGTTTCCATACTGAATCCCCAGGCCTCCGCCCAGGTCAATAAATGAGAGCGGGTTCCCGAGAATATGATTCACTTCTTCGCAGAGGCTCGCCACGCGTCCGAAGGCGTCACCCAAGGGCCCAAGAGAAACGAGCTGGCTGCCAATGTGGATGCTGATCCCGTTCAGGGCGATGTGATCAAAATTCTTCAGATGGCGGGCGATTTCGAGGATCTCGCTTCGGTGAACCCCAAACTTGTTTTTTTTCAGTCCGGTCGAAACGTAGGGATGCGTCCTGGCGTCCACGTCAGGATTGAAGCGAAGAGCGACGGCTGCCTTTTTCCCAATTTCCCGGGCAACGGAGTTAATCGCTTCAAGTTCGGCTGCCGATTCAACATTGAATGAAAAAATGCCCGAATCGCCGTACGTGAGTGCTTGGGCGATTTCGTCCTTGGTTTTTCCCACCCCCGAAAAAACAATCGCTGGATCGGCAACACCCGCCTGACGCGCGCGATAGAGTTCGCCGCCCGACACCAAATCCAAGCCGGCTCCGGCTTCGCCCAGAAGCTTGAGAATCGCGATGTTTGAATTCGATTTCACGGCGAAACAGACAAGATGATCGATGGCCGCCAAAGCCTCCTGAAACTCACGAAGAGAGTTCAACAGAGCGTCACCCGAGTAGATGTAAACGGGTGTACCCGTGTGTCGCGCGATTTCGACGAGTTTCACGCCAGAAAACGTCAGCTCTGAGCCGGTGTATTCAAGATGCTGGAGGTAACCCGGAGACGGTGGCATTAATCACCCGCTTGGGCCCCGGGAGCGCCCCTCTCCTGTGGACCGCCACCCAATGGAACGCCCGAAGGACGCGGCGAGGGACGACGCGAGTCCCTCATCTCGGACTGCTGCGGTGTTACCGCAATCGGCGGAAGGGGCGGAGCCTTTACGCCACAAGACATGGCCGCCATTCCGCCGAACAGAATACCGATCAAAAAAAAGAACCGCATGCCTTAGAACCCTAGCACAATCCCGGTACCTATAAAATCGATTCCAAAGTCGAAGCGCAGATCCCAGTTCGGACCGACCCGGAACAGAAGTCCCGTGCCTCCGGCGGGTAAGATACTCGCGAGAGACATTCCGATTTTAGAATCCGCACCGGCCGCGGCAAAAACATTGTTCTGAACGAGACCGCCGTAAAAGAACAATGAAAAGCTTTCTCCCGCGTGGATGTTATATCGCACGGTTCCGATGAAGCTGACGATATTGTAGCCGTTTGCCGGCGGGAAAAGCGTCTTGTAGAAAAAACTGCCGCCCTCCAGGCTCACTGAGTCTTGAAGAAGGGGGCGCCTCAAAAATGCCATTCGCATTATCGTCAAGTTATATCGGGCGCCTCCGGCCGCGAAAAAACTCGTTGCACCCTGTTCGTCAAAGTTGCGAATGTAACCGAAAGACCCGGTCACCGCGTTCGGATTCGGCTCGATCGGAACAAGATCATCGAACGCGATATCATCGATTTCAAGCGACTGTTGTTCGGGGGGGAGTTTGGCCGTGTCGCTATCAATAGCCCCGACGGGAGGCGGAGATGTCTCGACGTCCAGTTCTGGATCGTAATCTCCAGCCGGCACAACGGTTTTTCCGCTGGTTTTGACTACCGAGCCGGCGGGCTCTGTTCCTTCAAATCCGGGTTCGTCCGTCGGCGGTCCTGGTTCGGGCGTGGTTCCGGGGGGACCCTCCTCCGAGGGGGGCAAAACGGGAGGGGAGTCGGACTCTGATTCCAGGTCGGGCTCTTCAAGCTCCTTGAGCGCCTCCGTATCCTGCGCGGTCGGGGCCGGCGCGGGCCCGACATCCGTGAGTTTCTCTATCGCCTCGAATGACGTGGCCTCATCCAGCGTGAATCGATTGTGATAGAACCGGACACGCTTCGCCGCGAACTGTTTTTTTTGCGGATAGTGCTTCAGCACGCGTAATCCCATCGCGGGTTCGCCGTTCTCCTTGAGCAACAGGATTTTTCCGACGGCGGGAATCGCGGCGGATGGATCATCGAAAAGGTAGACGGATCGGGAGGCGCTACGTTTCAGAATGGTTACCGGAAAAGACCTTACGTCAATGATCGGCAGCTTGTTGTCGTCCATATCGGTCGGTATTTCGATCGGCTGAGGAGAGGCCGCGGGCGCCGCTTCCTTGTTCAGAGAACCCCATTTGTCATTGTTGGACAGGTTGGCTCCGCCGAAAAGAACGGCAAAACTGAGCGTCATCAGGAATAACCCCGGTTTGACAACTGGGCGGGGGTCGGATTTAATACGGACCGGTGGGTCACATGGCTTCATATATGCGTTGCTTAAGTTTATCTTGGCCCGGCAGCCGTGTCGAGCGACCATCATCATCCCGAGCTCTTACGATGCTTTTTTGTTTCTGCGGGCTGTTTCTTTCGATCGGGGATGCAGAGGGTGCTCCGGACGGCCCTAAAATCGAGCTCAAGCCGGTCGTAGAGTCTTTTGGGTCACGCCACTACGTCGAAGCCGAAGCTCTGCTCGCGCAACGCAAGTGGGCGGACGCAGCCATTGCTTTTCGAATCGCGCTCAGGAAGAACCCGGATTTCACCGCTGCCGCGATGGGTCTTGCCCGGGCTTTGGCCTTTTCTGGCCGCAGGGAGGAGGCCTTAAGCCTGCTCTGGCGGTTCGTGGATCGTGAAAAGGGCTCTCGTCGCGACGCGCTGATCAGGAGGGCGCGCGTGATTTCCCGGCTCTTTCTTACGAGCGCGACCTTTCAGACTTTTCAAGAAGGCATGAATCTTCTGCTGGCCAAAAAATACCGGCCAGCACGCGATCGCTTTGAAAAGGCGCTTGAGTATGAGCCCGATAATATCGAGATCCTCACGCGGGTCGGGCAGTGCCTCGTACTCGATAAGGACTTTGACAGCGCCGCTGAACGGCTTCGATTCGCCAAGCGGCTTAATCCCCATGAACCCGAATTGAGGATCTGGCTCGGGCGGAGCATGCATCAGCGTGGAGAAATCCGCGAGGCGCTCGAGGAACTCCGGCTGGCGCATCTGGAACTCCAGGGCTCTGAACTCGCGCCGGTGTGGTTGGCGGAGGCGCAGTTTTCATTCGGTCAGAAGCCACTTGCGATTCAAACCCTCGAAGAGGATGTCAAAGCGCGACCGCATCATATCGAAAGTCTTCTCACCCTGGCGCGACTGAGGATTCAGACCGCGACCCGCGAAACACAGACGCTCTGGAGCGCGCGTAAAGACCTGCAGCTGGCTTTAAGCCGTCTGGAGAGCTACAAGACGCTCGACCGGCGGGGTTTCCCCGAAAACGAGCTTACGCTCGACGTTCGTCGAACGCCTGAGGAGATCAAGTCCGACGCCGACAAGCTTCTTCAACAAATCGAAAACCGCCTCGAGCAGGCCGCGACTCAATAAGCCGCGGAGAGTGTCAGGCGACCTTGCGCGCTCCTTCCGCGGCCCAGTGTTCGAGCATTTCCGTCGTAACTGATTTCGGGCGCTCAAGCGCATAGCCGAGCCCGCGATCCCAGATCAGATTGGCCATGACGCCGAGCGATCGGCCAATACCGAAAATGACGGTGTAGAAATCAAAATCCCTGATCCCGTAATGCCATTGAATGACGCCGCTTCCCGCATCGACGTTGGGCCACGGATTTTTGGTCTTTCCATGTTTTTTTAGAACGTCCGGCGCGACTTCAAACAGATGATTGATGAACAGGAAGAGAGGGTCGTCGGGCATGTGCTTCTTGCAAAACTCGTTTTGAGCGGTGTAGCGCGGGTCTGTCCGCCTGAGTACGGCATGGCCATAGCCCGGAATCACCTGGCCGGAGTTCAGGGTTTGCCAGACGAACTGCTCCATTTCGTCACGGGTCGGCACCCTTCCCCCCGTCTTTTCGAGAGCACTTTGTATCCAGCGGAGAGCCTCCTGATTGGCGAGTCCGTGCAATGGCCCCGCCAGGCCGTCCAACCCCGCGGAAAACGCATAGAACGCATCTGAAAGGGCAGATCCCACGAGGTGAGTGGCATGGGCCGAAACATTGCCGGATTCGTGATCTGAATGAATGATGAAATTCATTCTGGCGACGTCATCGTATGGTTTCGGAATGCCCATCATGTGAGCGAAGCCGCCGGCGAAGTCGAGTTCGGGGTGGGGGGGGATCGGGGTATCGCTCCGATATTTCATTCTGAAAATATAGGCTCCGATTTCAGGCAAACGGGCGACCAGATTTGAGGCGTCTTCGTACATCGACTCCCAATAGTCTTCTTTTCGCATGCCGCTGCGGTAATTTTTCGCGAAAAGCGAATCGCGTTGCATGGCTAATACGGCGATCGAAAACATGACCATCGGGTGCGTGTCACGAGGGATGGTCCTGAGAATGTCGAAAACGTATTTCGGAACGGATGCCCGCCTTTTCCAGTCGCTTACGATTGCGAGGGTCTGATCAGACGATGGAGCTTCACCAGTCAGGAGGAAGTACCAGAAGCTCTCGACGTAGGGGTATTCGCAACCTGAAAATTTGGGAAGGGCAGCAAAGGTCTCTGGAATCGTCTTTCCGCGAAAACGAATCCCCTCCTGCGGGTCCAGATAGGAGATGTCCGTTACGAGGCATTTGACATCCCGTGCACCACCGACACACTGTTCGATCGTAACCTCGTCAATGACGGTGCTCCCGTAGTCTTTCATCAGCTTTTGCACCCGGGAACGCTGAGTGTGAATCTTATCTTTCAGTTTTTCTTTTAGGATGTCCATGTCCTTGTTTTCCTTTCGAATTGTCCGACGAGCGCTTTTGTCTTCCGGTAAACTTGCGAAATCGACTGCAAGAAGCAGCCCGGCTGTTTTGGAACAATGCGCCGAAAGATTTTTAGCCTGGTGACCTTGACTTCAACTTGACTTCAATGACGCGATCAACCTATGACTTTTAGAAAAGCAGAGTGAGGGGATTACGTGGCGACGGAAAAGATTTTCATTGCTGTGGCCGGAAACATCGGGACGGGGAAGACGACCCTGACCAACCTCCTTTCCAAGCGGTTTAGCTGGACGGCGCATTTCGAGGCGGTGATTGACAACCCCTATCTGGCGGACTTTTACCGCGATATGAGTCGCTGGTCCTTTCCCCTTCAAATCTATTTTCTGAACAATCGGTTTAAGGCGCATCAGAACATCACGAACGGGACGAACAGCGCCATTCAGGACCGCAGCATCTATGAAGACGCGAACATCTTTGCCCGGAACCTCTACGAACAGGGTCAGATGGAAGAGCGCGATTACAATAACTACCTCGATCTGTATCGGGCAATGTGCCAGTTTTTGACACCGCCCGATCTCGTGCTCTATCTCAGAAAGTCATTGCCCAAGCTGAAGGAGCGGATTGCTCTTCGCGGCAGAGAATATGAGAAGAACATTCCCGACGAGTACCTCTCAAACCTGAATCGATATTACGATGACTGGATGGAAAATTATGATCTCGGGAAGAAGCTGATCATCGACAGCACGGATATTGATTTTTTGAACAATCCCAAAGATTTCGACACGGTCGCTCAAAAAATCCTGAACGCTCTCGATCAGCGCGATCTTTTCCTCGAGTCCAGGAACGTGGACTCAAGACCGCATGCTTCAGTTGCGCACGCGTAACTGCGGCAGCAAACTAAGACACGAACTGAAGAAACATCGCTTCCAAGGTCTTCATGGCCGAGTTCATCTCGGGCGACAGCTCGGCACAAATTTCGAGGGACTTAGGTTGAACTCCGAGAACCAGGGTTTCGCAGCCGGTGCTCTTTTCGAGGTAGTCGATTATGATTTTGAGCGGGAGCGTGTGCGTTGAAAACGACGCGCCGGCGATCGCGTCCCGCTCGATCAGCGAAATGGTGCCGGGCGGCTCGCCGCAATCGGCGGCATCCAATACGATGAGATGGGTGGGGCGAAATTTGATGATCTCGCCCGTGCAGTTCTCGGGCGCGGCGTGACCGCTGACCGATTTGAAGCGCGCCACCGAAGCCAGGCGCTCCCGCAGGGAGTCCGCCAGACGCACGCCGAGGGCGTCATCACCCCGGATTTCGGCTCCCACGCCAAGAACACAGATGCGATTTCGCGGATCAACCAGACGCGGCTGGAGGAGTTCCTTGAGAATCGGGGTCTGGAGTCTTTGGTGTTTCTTTGACATGAAAGGTGACCTTCAGCAGCTTACGATCGAGCTGCGCGAGTTCGAAAACCTTGGTCGTCGATAGGGCATCCCGATTACAGGAGTCCACGCACTGCGCGCAATAAATGCAGTGATCGAGGTCGAACGTTGCCTCGAACTTCTTGTCCCCGACTTTCGTGATCGTGATCGCGTTGGCCGGGCAGTCCTTCATGCAAAGTTTGCAGCCGTTGCACTTTTCCGGCGAATAGGAAATCTCGCCTCGAAAATCCTTCGGCATTTCGACTTTGACGAACGGGTATTGGATCGTCGCCGGTTTTTTGAAGAGATGCCGCAAAACCTCAGCCAGCATTGCACCCGGTTTTTTCATGGATTCACCCAGCCTCTCACGAGAACGCTTATCAGAAGTTGCAGGAAAGCGGCGGGAGCGAGGTACTTCCAGCAGAACACGACCATTTGCTCAATCCTGAAGCGTGCCAGGACGGTTCTCATCAGCGCGAGAAGGAACAGTACGAACGCAACTTTCGCCACATAAAGGACGAAGCCCACTGCCGACCCGAGATTCAGGCCGAAGGGCAGGAATACCGCGGCAACAATCGAGCAGCAGACCACGAGTTCGATGTCGATGGACATTCTGAACAACGCAAGCAGGCGTCCGCTATATTCCGTGAACGTGCCACCCACGATCTCTGTTTCCGCTTCGGGAATGTCGAAAGGGGTTCGCTCGAGCTTTCCCTGGATCGAAATCAGGGCGACCGCGAGTCCGAGAAGATTCGTAAGAATCAGGAGCGGATGCTCGGCGTAAAACAGACTCATCTCGCTCAGGCTCCAGGTCCCCGCGATCACGGCAGGCGCGAGAAGAGCCAAAAAGAGAGGAACCTCATAAGCAAAGAGCTGTGTCAGAGTCCGGAGCGCGCCAATCATCGAATAGAGCGAGGTCGAGAACCAGCCCCCCAGGAAAAAGCTCAGGGTCGGAACGGTCAAAAGATAGATCACGACGATCATGTCCCCGGAAAAGGAGAAAAGTGCCTGGGAACTCCAGATCGGGATGTACATGATCGGCACCGTGGCCGCCGTAACCGCCAGCATCGGAACGAGCTTGAACATGAAATGATTGGCCTTGGCCGGAACAATGTCTTCCTTGCTCGCGAGTTTGACGAAATCGGCGACCGGCTGGAACCAAGGCGGGCCTTGCCGGTTTTGAAGCCGAGCATAGAGCTTGCGATCCGTGAATTCCGCGAGAACACCCGCGGCCCCCAGAAACAAAAACCCCGGGAAAACGATCAGTGTAAACAGTGCTTCTACCATGGCAGTTTTTTCACCTCTCGAAAGTCGATTCCGCGTTGGGATTTGTACCAGTCAATGCCGTACGCGCGCAGGCGTTCCCAGGTAAAGACGGCGTCATCGACCTGAATCATGCGATCTGTGCAGGAGAAGCAGGGATCGATCGCCGCGATCGTGATCGGAACATCGGCGAGATTATTGTTCTCGAGCGACTTCGCGACGGATTGTAAATTCGCCAATGTCGGGGCGCGGACCTTGACCCGTTCAGGCTTATCGGTTCCGTTCCCTTTGACGTAATGAAGGTCCTCGCCGCGAGGCGCTTCATACCGGCTGATCGCTTCTCCAACCGGAATGCGCCGCGGTGCTTTGACGGCGATCGGCCCGTCCGGCATTTGCTTCACGAGCTGACGGATGATGCTGTATGATTCCATGAGCTCTCCGACCCGAACCAGGGTGCGGCCATAGACGTCGCAATTCTCATTGACCATCACCTTGAACTGAACATCCGAATAGGCGGCATAAGGATCATCACGTCGGATATCGTAGTTCACACCGCTTGCGCGTCCGGTTGGTCCGACGGCGCCGAGCCGCATGGCATCCTCTTTCGATAGAAAGCCGACTCCAGAGAGGCGTTGGATCAGCGTGGGTTCAACGCTCGCGATCTCGATGTAGTACTTCGTGCGGTCTTCGAGAACGTCCATCGTCCGAAGAATCTCTTGCAGCTGTTCGGGCGTGAAGTCCCGGCGGGTGCCGCCGATCGTATTCATGCCGTAATTGACCCGGTTGCCGCTCAACGCGGCAAGGAGGTCCATGACGACCTCGCGATCGCGCCAGGTGTACATAAGAAGGGTGTCAAACCCGATCTCGTGCCCGGCGACTCCGAGCCAAAGCAAGTGACTGTGAATGCGTTCGAGTTCGGCGACGATGGTCCGGATGTACAGGCCGCGTTTCGGGACCTGAATTCCGGCGATTTCCTCAACCGCTTGAACGAAATTCGTCGTGTGAGAGTGCGAGCAGATGCCGCAGATTCGCTCAATCAGGTAAATGTCCTGAATATAGCTGCGTTGCTCACAGGCTTTTTCGATTCCGCGGTGGTTATAACCAAGGCGAACGTCGACCTCGAAGATTTTCTCGCCGTTGAGCATCACCTTGAAGCTCTCGGGCTCCTTGAGCGCTGGGTGCTGGGGTCCGATCGGCACCATCACCTTCATATCTGTGCTCATTTTTCCTCCATTATCGAACCAGCCCCTTCGGGCAGCATTTCGGGCTTCCAGTCTTTTCGAAGAGGATGCTGATCTTTAGGGAACGAATCCGGAAGCGGATAGCGGAAGCCGTCCGGCAGACCCTCGACCTTCGCCCCGAACATGTCGACGAGCTCGCGCTCGTAGAGAGCCGAGCCCGGGAACCAACCGGTGACCGTTTTCAAAACGGGATTCGTTTTCGAGACGGACGTCTTTATGTTGAGCAGGGTGCCGTCGAGCCGCGAGAGGTGATACAGAAATGAAAGGTTCTCGCCCTCGTCCAGCCCGGTGACCGTCGCGAAGATTTTGAAATCCATCTTTTCCACCGCGTGGCCGAAAACTTCCAGAAAGTGGTCATAAGCGGTTTCGCAGAATATACGACGCTCCCGCTTGATGACGAATTTCTCAGCCAAAAAAGGAAATTTCTGGACCAACTCAGTTTGAATCTGTTGTTCATTAGCCATGGACGGCTCCTTCGGGTGATTCGGTTTCAGCCAGCTCGGGGGCGGCTTTTTCGGGCTGATCCAGGCTGGCAAGGAGCTTCGCAACCGCGTCGATGATCGCCTCGGGACGCGCGGCACAGCCGGGAACGTAAGCATTCACGGGAATGACTGAATCAATGCCGCCCTTAACGTTGTAACAGCCGTTGAAAACCCCGCCCGAGCAGGCGCAGGTTCCGACGGCGATGACGAACTTGGGATGGGCCATCTGCTCATAAATCCGGACGAGGCGGTCTTGAATTTGGCGTGTGACCGGGCCGGAGCAAACCAGAACATCGGCGTGGCGAGGAGTCCCCTTGAGTTGAATACCGAATCGTTCAATATCAAAGCGAGGCGTCAACGCGGCCACGATTTCGATGTCACAGGCATTACAGGCTCCCGTATTGAAATGAATGATCCACGGGGATTTGATTCTGGACCATTTGACGAGTTTTTGAATGAATCCCATGGTCTTACCTCCTGAACAAAACGAACAGAGCGATAACGGCGCTCAACAAGTATCCGGCCGCGAGAATCGCGTTAGCCATCCCGCCCGGCATTGTCGCGACGACCAGCGCCACGACGTGCATGATGGTGAAAAAGAAAGCGAACGGAAAGAACTCGGAATAATCCGGCTTCACCTTGTGGTTTTGGACATCCTCGCCGCAGGCGTACGCCTCATATTTGCCCTTTTGCTCGGGCCAGGTTTCCCCTGCGGACAGGATTTTCATCCCGCGATACTGGATCCATACGAAAACGCCTACGACGATAAAGGCGATGGGGGGGGTTAGGAGCAGAAGTGTCATTGTCATATTCTCCCTCATCCTTTCAGTTCTTTCAGCCGGGTTGCGTCCAGGCTTTCAGAATGCCGGTAGTAGGCGATGATGATCCCGGCTCCGATGGCCGTGACCAGCACCTCGATCAGAATGAGCGTGATGATCAGGCTTTGCACGAGCGCCACTCGACCGGAAAAATAGCCGGCGCCGGCGATCAAAAGCGTGACCGCCTTGAACAGTAACTCTATCGAGATCAGGATCCGGATCAGGTTCTTCCCGACAATCAGGTAGTAAACAGCCGGAATCGCCAGCAGCAGTGAAAAAACCGCGAAAACACCGAAGGAAGGGTTCATGGGAGCTGCTCCTTTGCTTCACAGCCGCAGCGGCATTCTTTTCGACTCTTAAACAGGACGACAATGCCGAACACGCCTGAGAGCACGATCAAAATCTGTCCAACGAGGTCGAGCCGTCGAATAGCCCAGATGACTTCCCGAACCTCCCCGGCCGTGCTCGCGGCGAGCTGCGGAAGAACGGGTTCGCTGCCGAGAAACCAGAACGCGGCGCCAACGGCGGCCATCAGAACCGGAAGAAGGAAAAATCTTCTACGGCGACTCGAGTCACGTTCGGCCATCTCCTGATCCGTATAGCGGGAAGTCAGGCTGATCGCGCTCACGAAAACGACCGTGATCAATCCCGCGCAGACCGAAAGTTCAAAAACCCCGGCGAGAGGACTCTCTATGGAGAACAGGACCAAGGTCAGCGCGGCGCTTGTCGCCGCCAGCCCGATCGCCGCGTTTAGAAGCGAGGAGGCTAGAATGGTCCAGAGTCCGAGTAAAGGGAGCAGGATCAGCAAAGCAATCGTCATAAGATACTCCGAATGGGAATCAAAAAGGTCTCAAACAGCCAGGGCGCGGCGACCCCGAGGCCGAAAGTGAGGGCCGCCAGCAAAATCGCCGGAATCGTGATCCAGGCGCCGGCTTCCTTCAAATCCTCGAAACCGGTCATGAGCTTTCCAAAAAACATCTTTCGCTGCATCGCCAGAAAATAGGCGAGTGTGAGCAAGCTTGCGGCAATACCGAGAATTGCGTAGCCCGGGAAGCCGGCTTTCCAAACTCCGATGATGATCAGAAGTTTGCTCCAAAATCCTGAAAATGGCGGAATCCCGGCGGTTGACAAAAAGGCGATTGCCGACGTTGTTCCGGTAACCGGCATTCGGTTCGAGAGACCACCCAGGCGGTTCATGTCCCTTGTTTTCGTCTGCTGCTCGACGGCGCTTGCATTGACAAAAAGAAGAGTCTTGAATACCGCGTGATTAAAAAGATGAAGCACAGCTCCGGCAATCGCGATCTCAGTCCCGCCACCAAGGCCGAGAATAATGTAACCGACCTGACTGATGCTGGAGTAGGCGAGCATTCGCTTGAAATCATTCTGGGTGAGTGCGGCGATCGCTCCGACAACGATTGAAATCGCTCCAAAAGCGAGGAGCAGACCCTGCGTTGTCGGATGGGGGCCGAAAACCGTGATGACAAGCCGGACCAGTGTGTAAACGCCGGTCGTCTTCGTGATGATTCCGGCCAGTAAAACAGAAACCGGTGACGGTGCCTCCGAGTACGCGCCAGGGAGCCAGCCGTGAAACGGGACGAGGCCGCTCTTGATGAACAGACCGGCTACGAACAGCGCCAGTGAAAGTTGCGCGTAAAGATGGTTCGGTTGTGATTTCAGAGCATCCGAAATCAACGCAAACGAGGTCCCTCCCGCGATGCCGATCATAAGGCCAATCGCGGTCAACAGCATGGCGGTCGCGACCGAGGACAGGAGCAGGTATTTAAAGGCGCCCTCAAGCGCATCGCGCCCGCGGCCGAACGAAATGAGGATGTACGAGGCCACGGCTGTGACCTCAAGAAAC